>PXDE01000177.1 GCA_003566475.1 PVC group bacterium
GCCCCCCCCCGCGCACTTGACCCCTCCTCCCCGCCGTCCCTACCTTCCGCCATGCCCAACCCCTCCGCCGACCCCTCTTCCGTCTTCCCCGGCGCCGACGAGCGCACGCCCTCGCGGTCCCAGTACTTCTCCTGGATCAACCACACCAACGAGGGCCCCACCGAGGCCCAGACCCTGGCCAACCTCGGCTTCTTCCGCTACCTCCACGACGCGTTCGGCATGAGGCTCGACATCTACGCCTTTGACGCCGGGGCCATCGACGGGGCCAAGTTCTACGGCAGCATGGACTCCGACCGGTTCCGGCGACGGTTCCCCCGCGGCTTCGCCCCCCTTCGCGACGCGGCCGCCGCCATGGGCACCCGCCTCGGCCTGTGGGGCGGCCCCGACGGGTTTGGCGACACCCCGGAGGAGACCCGGGCCCGTATCGAGATGATGGTGGGCCTTTGCCGCGACCACCGCATGGCCCTGTTCAAGATGGACGCGGTGTGCGGTCAGCTCCGTCCCGAGCACGAGCACGAGGACGCGTTCGTGGAGATGATGACCCGCTGCCGCGAGCATAGCCCGGACCTCATCCTGCTCAACCACCGGCTCAAGCTGGGGAAGGGCATGCCCCACGCCACCACCTTCCTCTGGGAGGGCGTGGAGACCTACATCGACGTCCATATCGCCAGCCGGGTCTGCGCTCCCCACAACCGCGCCGGCGCCCTGGCCCGGGGCCTGCCCCCCGGCCTGGCCCGTCTTACCGAGGACCACGGCGTGTGCCTGTCCTCCTGCCTCGACTACTGGGCCGACGACCTCATCCTCCATGCCTTCAATCGCTGCCTCATCCTCGCCCCCGAGATCTACGGAAACCCCTGGCTGCTCCGCGACGACGAGCTTCCCCTGCTGGCCCGGATCTACAACCTCCATCGCCGCTACCGGGCCATCCTGGTCGATGGCATCGTCCTCCCCGAGGCGGAGTTCGGTCCCCATGCGGTGGCGCGGGGCGACGGCGACACCCGGCTGATCACCCTGCGCAATCTGTCCTGGGATCCCCGAACCATCGACCTGCCTCTGGACTCCACCCTGGGCCTGGAATCGGGAGGGCAGGTCGAAGTCCGCACCCTGTTCCCCTTCGAGCGCGTGCTCGGAACCTTCGCGGTTGGCCAGAGGGTGCCGGTCGAGGTCGGCCCGTACCGCGCCGCCCTCGTCCTGATCACCCGCGACCCCGCGACGCCGGGGATCGGAGTGGAGGGCGTGGACGCCCGGCTGGTCCGCGACGTGCCGGGCCGCCCGGTGGAGATCGACCTGCTCGGCGAACCGGGAACGACCGCGCAAGTCGTGCTGCATGGCGGCGGGCAGGAGGGCAGGGCGACCCTCGATGGCCAGCCGGTGCCCGCCCCGCATCGGCCGTTTGTGGTCGAGTTCCCTGGCCCCCGCCTCGGTCAGCCCTGGCACCGCAAGCTGGGCGATCTGGTTCCGGTGGACGTGCCGCCGGACGCCGAGGCCCTCTACGAGGCCACCTGTTTCGCGGCCGACAACAACGCGCTCGAACTCCGGGAGCTGGCCCGCTCCGGACCCACCGCGATCCCCGAGGTGCAGGCCGCGCGCGACGCCTATTTCGGCCAGCCCCTGTTCCGCAGCCGGAACCTCAGCGACCGCCACCTGTTCGACGACGATCCCTCCACCGGGTTCGGGGTCAACCGGCGCTGGCGCCGCGACCTGCGCATCCGCAACAACGGCTTCCGGCTCGACCTCGGAACGCCCACGCGCATCGACCACCTGCGGCTGGTGGTGGGCGACGAGTACCGTTTGCAGCCCCTGCACATCGAGGAGGGGATCTTCGCCTCGGTCTCGGCCGACCTCCGGACCTGGCGGCGGGTGGGGCTGTTCATCACCGAGGACATCGCGGGCCCACTGCCCGACGACCAGCCCATTCGCTACATTCGGCTCGATGGCTGCCCGGACTTCATCCAGGAGGTGCGGGGCATGTGGCGGGGCCGGCCGCTGGACCGCTCGGGCTGGCGGGCCTCCATGCTGTTCGCGAACTACGGCGGGTGGGGCGGGGCGGGCGCGGTGGCCGCCTGGAGCCTGACCGTCCGGCTTGACGAGGCCCCGCCCGGCAGCTACCTGGCCATCGCCCTCCACGGCGAGCATGGGCCCGAGCTGGCCTACGCCGCCGCCCGGATGGGGGAGGGCTACCTCGGCGCGCCCCGCCGCAGTCCCTCGTTCCCTGCCAACACCTTCGAGGTCCCGGTGCGCGAGGCGGCCGGGAACACCACCTACTACATCCCGGTCACTCCCGACATGCTCGGCGCGCCCCTCGACCTCGTGGCCCTTCTGTTCAATGGCGGCAACCCCGACCTCCGCCCCGAAGCCTGGATCACCGCCTGCCCCGAACCCCGGGTCCGGCGCCGGCTGACGCTGGCCCGCCCGTAGCCGTAACCTTGCAGCGGAACCGCGAACGGACCCAGCGCGGCCGCCGGCCGCAACCAGACGAACCATAGAGGTAGCGGAGGTTCGCGGAGGACGGTGAAGAGGAAGGGAACCGGGCATGGATCGGAATGGGGCCAGGACAGAAATCGCGGGCCGTTCACCCGCAGGCGAGCCCGGAGGACGCCCCATCGTCGCGGGACGCCACCGTAGCTCCCACTTCCAGGTGGGAGTCTGCGCGGGCGCTGGGCGCTGTGACCCCGGAAGACGCCCAGTCGGAACTGGGCGCCACGCCTGTGGCTCCCACTTCCAAGTGGGAGTTTCCGCACGCTCGCGGAACGGTGCCCCCAGAAACGCCCAATCGGAATTGGGCGCTACGTCCCTGCTGTCAGAGCGGAGGTCTCCGAGGGGCCAAGGAAGCGGGCTATGCATCGCGATGCGACGATGCATACGCATCTTGACATCACCCCGCCTCTGGCCCAGGGTGGAGGCATGCGCACCACGGTCTCCATCGACGACGATCTCCTGGGCGCGGCCCGGAGTCTGGCCCGCCACCGGTCTCTCACCCTCGGCGAGGCGGTTTCCGAGCTGATGCGGCGCGGGCTTCAGGCCCCCGCCCGAAAGGCCCCGCAACCCCGGCCCTCCGGGTTCCCGGTCTTCCCGGTCCCGGAGCAGGCGCGGCCCATCACCCTCGAGGATGTGAAGCGGGACGAGGATGAGCCGTGAAGGTCGGGCTGCTGGACGTCAACATGCTGATCGCCCTCGCCTGGCCTTCGCATGTCCATCACCGGGAAGCGCAGGACTGGTTCCGCCGCCACGCCCGGGCCGGCTGGGCCACCTGTCCGCTCACCCAGTGCGGGTTCGTCCGGATCTCGTCCAATCCCAGGATCATTCCCGAGGCGGTGCCGCCTCCGCAGGCCCTGGCCCTGCTCCGCGAGGTGGTGGCCCACCCGCATCACCGCTTCTGGCCCGATGACATCGGCCTGTCCGAGGCGCCCACCGAGCTTCTGATGGGGCACCGCCAGGTCACCGACGCCTATCTGCTCGGGCTCGCCCTCCGCAACCATGGACGGCTGGTGACCCTGGACGCCGGGGTGGCCTCCCTCCTGCCCCCTCGGAGTCCACACGCGATTGCCCTGTGCGTCGTAGGCGGGGATTGAGAGACCGGTCGGTTGGCCCGCGATTCCCCAGGGACCGGGGAACCGTAGGTCACCGCTGGAAGTTCTGGGTCCAGTAGACGCCGGAGCGGCCGACGCCAATCCGGGAGAACGAATCCCGGAACATGTTGATGTGGTGCCCGGGGCTGCGGAACCACCAGCGGTTCGCGACGAACGGGTCGGTCGAGCCCTGGAAGATGTTCTCGCCATGGACGGCCACGCCGACGCGGCCGCCGCGCTCCTCCATCGTGCGTTTGCCCGACACGGGCGAGGTGTGCGAGAAGAACCGGTGCTCCCGCATATCCTGCGAATGGCCGCGGGCGGCTTCGGAGAGCCTCAGGTCCACCTGCAGCGGCCGGATGCCGCCTAGCACCCGCATGATGTTCAGGTCGCGGACGGCCATGGCTTCCCCCGGGTCGATGGTCAGGAGGTCGGCCTCGTTGCGGGCCAGCCGCTGCGAGGCGGCCCCAGGCAGGCCGGCGCGGGAGACGACCAGGTATTCGTACAGCTTCAGCCACTGCCCGAAATCCGCGTCCGCCTCTCCGAGCATCGCCTGGCAGCGCCCCCAGTCGCCGGCCCATTCCATGATTTGCTGGCGATGACGTCGGAGCACTTCGTTCCCGGTGATCAGCTTCTCGGCGTCCGCCACATAGGCCCTTCGCAGTTCGTTCATCGCCGGTTCCGCGGTCGCCCGGATGGTGGCGGCGTCGACCGTGCCGCGCTGCTGCAAGCTGCGGAAATCGCGGCTGAGCCGGTGAAGGTGACTGGCCTGGACCTGGCGCAGGTTCTCCGCGACGGCGGCCTGGGCGAGTCGGCCCAGGTCGGCCGAGTAGCGGTTCAGCGGCGCGTTCAGGTCGCTGGTGATACGGCCTAGAAGCTCCGCCGCCGCGACCTTCCCGTCGCCGATGGCCAGGATCTCGTCCGCGATCTCGCGGCGCCGGGCGGCGTCGGCCCCGGCGACCCGGTAGCTCTCCAGCAGCCCGCGCAGCCGCGCCCGCTCCGCGATATCCAGCCGCTGCGGCTGAGCCCACGCGGTGGCGGCGGGGAGAAGGAGGCCGCCGCAGGCGAGGAGGACGCGGACGGTCATGCGGACACCTCTCCCATGGGTCCGGGCGTCGAACACCCGGCTACGTTCCTCCGCCTTCATCGTAGAGCTTCGCTGCATTCTCCAGCGCCCTCCTTACCAGGCCTTGTCGGTCGTTCGACATGGAGACTATGCCCACCCCTTCCGGAACCGCAAGACCAGCCTCCAGACCTTGGACGAACCCGTCCAGGCCTTGGACATCCCGCTACGGCGGAGCGGCCGCGCCAAGGGCGGGCGGCGGCGGGAGCCGGGCCCCCGCCTCCGGGGCCGGTCCCCCGGGCCGACGCCGCCAGTCGCCCCGGGCGGGGTCGAGGAAGAGGCTATCCAGATCGGTGACCACCCGGCAGCCCTCGCCCAGGAACCGCGCCTCGACCTCGCGGAGGTAGATGTTGTGCTCGAACACGCCGGGCAGATCCTCGGCCGGACGGTCCATGACGTTGTGGCGGACCACCAGCCCCTCGGGCGGGCCGGGGCTGCCCCGCCGCTGCCCGAGCATCCCCGCCGACCACCCCACCTCGGGGTTGGTATTCACGAAGGTGTTCCGGATGAACTGGAGGTTGCGGAGCGCCCGGCCGCCGACCCGGCCCGAGTTCCACATGGCCACGGCCAGGGCCGACCGGCCCAGGCCATCGACCACGTTGTCGCGGAACACGATGTTCTCGGCGTTGCGGTTGATGGCCACGGTGTTGTGCACGTAGTTCCGCTCGATCACCAGATTGGCGCACCCCTCGTAGACGTTGATCCCGCTGGCATGCATGCCGAAGTGGTTCAGCACCGCGTTGTCCTCGACCACGCCGTCCCGGCACTCGTAGTGGCGGATGCCGCTGCCGGAGTTCTTGTCCAGACGGCAGCCGCGCACCCGGTAGCGGTTGACCCGGCTCAGAAAGATGCCGGTCGTCCAGCCCGGGCAGTGATGGATATGGCAGTTCTCGATGACCACCTCGTCGGCATGGTTCGCCCCGATGCCCGCATGCCCGCTGATGAAGCGGATCTCGCAGTCGGCGATGCCGATGTCCCGCGCGCGGGTCCGGCTGCGGGCGATCGAGATTCCCCCCGCGCCGCCCGAATAGCGCTGGATCAGGAACCCCCGGATGCGGAGGTGGGAGGCCCCTCCGTCCACCGTGAGCGCGGTGTCGAAGACGGGAAAGCCGATGTTGGATGGAGGACCGGCCTCGGGGCGGTCGGGCCGCAGGTGGATCCGCGAGCGCCCATCGGCTAGCGGCTGAATCGACCACTCGCCCGGCTGCTCGATCAGCCTCGGCGAGTTGTAGAAGGCGTACCGCGTCTCCTCGTAGGTGCTGGGCGTGAACCCGGGCAGGCGAAGCTGCCCGGCGGCGGCATCGTGGCCCTCCACCACCGCGAAATACACATGGTTGTTGCCGCCATGGATCCCGATGAACATGCCCCGGAATAAGTTCGCGGGGCGGCCGGTCAGATTCGTCTCGTCGACAAGGATGCTGCCTCCGTCGCGCACCTCGAGCCGGATGGGTGACCGCAGGAAGTCCCGCGGCAGGTCGGGGTAGAAGGGGTCGGACGGCTTGGGGAACTGGGCGATGGGCAGGAGCCGCCGGTCGCCGTCGATCAGGATCACCCGCTGCCATGGGGCCTGCCGGAGCCTCGGCGCCTTCCGATGCACGACGAACTCGCCATGGCCCACGTTGGACGAGATGTCGAGATCGACGTCCGCAAAGACGATCTCCCGCCAGCGCGGGTTGCCCTGGGCCTCGTCCGGCGAACGGCAGCGCTGCCATCGGTCGATCACCCGGCCGCCGTCGAGAATCGCCCGGCCCTGGCCGAAATCTCCCGCCGAGTTCCCGTCGTAGATGATCGGCGCCTCCGGCGTGCCCGACACGGTCAGGGTGATCGAGCCATGGTAGGCCACTCCGCCGCGGAACCGCACGGTGTCGCCCGGGGTCAGAATCGCCGAGGCGGGGTTGTCGGTGGCGTTCCGGTCGCCCGGAGCGTGTTTCCAGGCGGTCTGCGGCGACCGCCCATCGGCCGCATTGTCGCCGTCGGCGAAGTCCACATAGTAGGTGGCGGCAGACGCCGCCCCCGCCCACAGCAGGACGCCCGCCACGGCCGCCGCCACCACCTTGACGTACGGGCTGCCCTCTCCCGTCACCATCCCGACATCGTCGTGTGCGCTCATGACCTCACCAGGTGCATGCATGCACTCTACGGGGCAAGGACTTGGCGTGCGAGTCCGATGTCCTTTGCCGAGTCCGCATGTCGGCCGTGTCCAAGTCGAGCGGCCTGGCCGCAGTGCCGGAGAGGCAGGGATCAGGGAGCAGTGGTTGGTGGGCAGTAGTCAGTCCCCGCCCCTGAACCGCTGAGTTTAGCCGAATGAGGGGTGAGACACGGGGCGGTGCGGGATCCGGGATACGGGATCCGCGATGCGGGACGCATGCCAGTACCTCGCTGTTCCCGCAAGGCGGGACGAGGCCGCATGAGCCGCGCCTGGCAGGAGGAAGATCCGACCATCGCTTCTCTTCCGCCCGGGCAGGTCCGTTCCATGCGCGGTCCGCTTTCACAGAAAGCGGACTACTGGGCCCGTGCCCGTTCGGTCGTGTGCTTTTGGGGAGCAGCGGCCTATCTGCGGAACTGCGGGAGCGTGTCTCAGAGCCGTCAAGGCAGCTGGGCCGCCGAGCTCAGCCGGACGAGGAGTGAGACACCGTCGGCCTGCCCAGGCTGCCCTCGTTCCACAGGAACGGGGCTGCCGGTAGGCCGCATCCTGTGGATGCGAGCCAAAAGCTGCGATATCTGGCTGGAAGTACGTGGTTTGCGGGCCATGGCGTGCGGTGGTGTCTCAGAGAGCCCAGAAGACCTGTCCCTTCGCGATGTGCCCCACAACCCTTGCGGACCAGCCCCATTTGTGCTATCAAGTAGCGTCACAAATCCGAGGTGGCCGATGAAGAAGCTGGATGTGTACACGGTCCGGGAACTCCGGGAGAAGACGGGCGCCTTCCTTCGCGACGCGGAGCGGGGAGACCTGTCGGTGGTGACGCGGCACGGACGCCCGATGCTGCTCGCCGTGCCCTTTGACGAGGCCCTGGTGGGCCGGGGGGCCAAGGTCGCGGTGGCCCTGCACCTGCTGGAGCACGGCGCGGTGTCCCTGGCCCAGGCGGCCAAGATCGCCGGTCAGCCCCTGGAGGCGTTCCTGTCCACTCTTCGGGATGCCGGCCTCCCCGCCGTGGACCATCCCGCCGAGGATCTGGACCGGGAGATGGCGGTCCCCCTGTGACCTCCCCCCGGCTGGTCGCCGACGCCGGGCCTCTGATCGCTCTGGCCGCGACCGGCCGCCTCGACCTGCTCCGCCAGGTGTCCGTCGTCGTGGCCATCCCCGAGGCCGTGGCGGAGGAGCTTTGCCTCGGCTCGGGCCTGCCCGGGGCCACGCGGCTCGCTGCCGCCGTCGGCCCCCAGGGATGGATTCGAGTCCTGACCGCCCCGCCGCCGCGCCAGGATTGGGCGCCGGGGCTGGGGGCCGGGGAGGCCGAGGCGATCCTCCTCGCCGACGCCCTCAATCTCCCCCTTCTGGCGGATGACCTGCGGGCCCGCCGGGCCGCTGCGGCCCGGACCCTCGCGTGCATCGGGACCGGCCGGGTGCTGATCGAAGCCAGGCGACGCGGGCACCTCGACCGGGTGGCCCCGGTGCTGGACGAACTCGAATCCGTCGGCTACCGCCTGTCCGCCCCCCTCCGAACCCGCATCCTCGAACTGGCGGACGAGGGCTGATGGATTGGGCTAGGGACAGACCCATCGCTTCCCGCTCGTCTGTTCCCGTCGCTTCTCCAGGAACTCCGGCCAGTAGGTGGACGCATAGTTCCGGCGCCAGCCGCGCTCGGTCTCGCGCAGGTCCGGCGGCAGGGGAAGGCCGCTCAGCTCGTCCAGAAA
>PXDE01000060.1 GCA_003566475.1 PVC group bacterium
AGCCAGGCATCCTTCACCCAATCCACGCCGCGTTCCTCCGGATGCACCACACCCACCTTCCATCCCGACGCTTCTAGCGTGGTCCGCATTCGCTTACACATCTCGCCCGCCTTGGCGTGGAGCACCACCGGCGGACCAGGCGGACGGTCGGCCAGAGCCCGGCAGACATCCAGACCATGGCCCGGCGCCGGACCGCCGGGAACCAGCGGATTGAGGTCATCGTCGAGAGCGATGAGGGCGACCCGGTCGCCGATCCGATCCACCTGAGCCAGCAGCGTTTCCGGCACGCAGGCCACCAGCACCCCTGTGCCCGGCCACTGGAGAACCGCCTCGTGGAACGCGACCCTCCGCGCCGGGTCGTCCTCCAGCAGCAGGACCCATCGCGCTGGCTCCCCGGTACCGCCGTAGGGCTGACTCCCCTCGCGAACCACCTGGTGCCGTTCCGGGCGATCATGCAGCCCGGCCTCCCGTCCCAGGCGGGACAGCTTCATGGCCAGGTCCGACACTTCGCTCAGGCGCCGGAGGGCCGCTTCTGGAGAAGGTCTGCCTTCAGGAGGGGCCGTCGTCATCCAATTGCTCCAGATCCGACAGGTCCTTGCGCGAACCGCGGGCGCTCTTCATCCCCCTAAGGCTGGCCCTGGACACGACGGGCAGGGAACGCCCACCGACCTCGATCGCCTGCGCCGATTCGAGGACCGCCCGCGCGTCCGGACAGCCCGGAACCATCAGGTCCACCACCCGGACCAGACCCTCCCCGGGCACGGCCTTCCAGAACCGGTGGAACGTCCACCACCCGTCCCGGGTCGTCCACGGCTCGTTCTCGTTCACGTACCCGTGCGCCCGAAGCGCCGGCCGCGCCGCTTCGACGTGACCCGGCGCCACGACGAGGTCAAGGTCTTCTGTCGCCCGTACCACACCATGCAGGGCCATGGCGAACCCGCCGGCGACGACGAACTGAATCCGCGCCTCCTCGAAGGCCCTCGCGAGGGCGAACAGGTCGTGCTCCAGACTCATCGCATGTAGGCGGCTAGGGCTGCAACCGGGTCGGGGTCCAGCCGCCGCCCTCGGCCCGGCGGAACACGACCCGGTCGTGCACCCGGAAGGCGCGGCCCTGCCAGAACTCGATTTCCTCGCCGACCACCCGGTAGCCGCCCCAGAACGGCGGGCAGGGCACCTCCTGGCCCTTGAACCGCTCGTCGACCTCCCTCACCGCCCGCTCCAGATCGGCCCGGGAGGCGGCGGGTTCGCTCTGGCGCGAGGCCCAGGCCGCGATCTGACTGCCCCGGGGCCGGGTACGAAAATAGGCGGCCGACGCCTCCGCGCTCATCCGCTCCGCGCGGCCGTCGAGCCGGATCTGGCGCTGGAAGATATGCCAGTGGAGCAGCAGCGATGCCCAGGGGTTCGCCTCGAGGTCGCGGGCCTTGCGGCTCTCGTAGTTGGTATAGAAGCACCAGCTCCCGTCGTCGATGCCCTTGACCAGCACCATTCTCGCCGAAGGCCTCCCATCCGAGTCGGCGGTGGCCAGGGCGGCCGCGTTGGGCAGAGGCAGCCGGGCCCGTTCCGCTTCGGCCAGCCAGCGCCGGGTCTGCTCGAACGGATCCGGGCACAGATCCTCCTCCCGCATCCCCCGGGTCACCATCAACGCCGCTTTCCGGTACGCCCTCCAGAACATCGTGTCTCCTCGTTTCGGCCACTCTAGCCCGCCCTGCCGAGGGGGCACAAGCCGGGGGGCGGGGGTGTGCATGATGGGATGTGGGATGTGGGAAAACCGAAGATTGACGATTGACGACCTACGAAGTGAGAAGGAAGGTGGGGCCGCCGTTGTTCGCTATCGCTATCGGTTCTCGCCGCTCGGATGGCCGACGCGGGGAACCGCCTAACCGCTGGACGTCGCATGTCGGACGTCGAGGGAAACGCGGTCTCGGGACGGGGTCGCATGAGGTGAGGCGGGGGGCGGGGAGGTTCAGCGGCCGGCGCCTTGGGCTCCGGGGGAGGCCTCGGCTAGAATCCGGTGCAGATCCTCCTCGGTCAGGGCGATGGGGTTGCCCTTCATGCTGCTGGCGGTTCGGCTCTTGGCCACGGCCTCATCGAAACGGTCGGGGGCGAGACCTAGCGCTCCCAAACCGGGCAGGCGCACGCCGGGCAGGGATCGAAGTTCGGCCATCCGGGCGTCCACGGCATCGGCCAGGGCCTCGGGCTGAGGGCGGCCGGAGATCCACGCCGCGAGGTCGGCATAGCGGGAGAGGGCCGGGTGATCCGCGCTCCGCTCCCGAAGCGCCCGAAGGTTGGTCCGGAGGACAGGCGCCAGAAGCGTGGCGCACAGGACGCCGTGGGGCGCCCCCAGCATGCCGCCCAGAGGCCCCGCGAACCCATGCACCGCGCCCAGCCCCGCGTTGGCCAGAGCCAGCCCGCTGCACAGGGCGGCGAACGCCATGGCCTCGCGGGCATCGAGATCGGCCCCGTCCCGGACGGCGACGGGCAGAGCTGGCCAGCCCCGTTCCAGCCCGACCCGGCACAGGGCGTCGGTCAGGGGCTGGGCCTTGCTGGAGGCATACGCTTCGATCAGTTGCACGAGGGCATCCATGCCGCTGGACGCGGTGATGGACGGGGAGACCCCGGCGCCAAGTTCCGGATCCACCAGGGCGACCGAGGGCAGCATGGTCGGGCTGCGCAGGCTCACTTTGACCCCATGCTCCGTCGACCCGAGGACGGCGTTTCGGGTGACTTCGGCCCCGGTGCCCGCCGTGACCGGCACGGCCGCGAACGGGACCGACGGGCGGGTGACTGGCTTCCCGGAGCCGATGCCTTCCGCGTAGTCCAGCGGGTCGCCCCCGTTGCCCAGGAGCATGGCCACCGCCTTTCCGAGGTCGATGGCGCTGCCGCCACCGATGGCCACCACGACGTCCGGCCCGACGGCCCGGGCCGCCTCTACCGTCCGCCGACACAGGTCGAACGTGGGCTCGCCCCGGACCACCCCCCAGCCCTCCGGATCCGGGGCCACCGTGAGCAGCGGCTCCGCCGCCGCGCCCAGGCGATCGGGTCCGTGCCCGGCGATCACGAACACCCTTGGCCCGAACGACCGGACGATCTCGGGCAGCTCGGCGGCACGCCCGCGACCGAAGAGAATCCGACCGGCGGTGGCGAACTCGAAACGCAAGGCGACGGAAACCCTCCCGGATTCGTGCGCATTCGTGTTCATTCGTGGTTGCACCTTGCCCGGAGACGGGCCGTCCCGACCTAGCCCCACCCGTCGTCACCGGGATCGAGGTTGGTGTAGAGGGTGCTGGAGCGGGGGACGGCCATGAGGTCGGCCACGGCGTCGCGCCAGATCCGGTAGTGGTCGGTCTCCTTGTGGAGCCTGGCGTCCTCGGGACGCCGGTAGATCTCCACGATGACAAACCGCGTGGGATCCTGCTGCTCCTGGACGAGGTCGAACCGGACCACGCCCGGCTCCTGCCGGCTCGCGGCGGCGTTGGCCGCCGTGGCCGTCCGGAACGCGGCTTCCGCGCCCGGCTTCACCTGCACATGGACATGGACGATATGAAGGGCCATGGCCGAAGCCTGCCATGTCCGCCGCTTGCGGAAAAGCCCCGGATGAGGTTGAGTACATCTATGAAGCCGATCTGGACAGGCGGGCTGGCTCTGCTGCTCCTCGGGACGGCCCCGGCCGGACGGGCCCTGGAGATGCTCGAGGTAAGGCCCGAAGGCCGGTCGCGCGGGCCCTGCATCCTGTTCGCCCCCGGCAACGGAACCATGGAGGACGCGCAGCGGGTCGCCCAGATGGTGGGCCGCCCGCTGGCCGAGCGCGGCTGGACGGTTTTCGTGCCGGTGGCCCCCGAGGGGCGGAGCTACTTCGGCAGCCAGGCCGACGCGGTGGCCGAATGGATCGATGGCCTTCGGCGACGCGACGACCTCCCCTGGGGCAAAATCCTGTTCGCGGGGGTCTCCAACGGCGGTGCGTCCGCCTTGGAGCACGCGGCCCGCATGCCCGACCGCACGGCCGGGGTGCTGGCCATCCCCGGCATGGTCAGCGCGACGACCCGGCTGGAGGACCTCCGCGGCGTCCCCATCTTTCTCCGCGTGGGGGATCGCGACGACCTGAACTGGCACCGGGCCTACGAGGGTCAGGTCAAAGGCCTGATGCGGATCGGGGCCCCCGTGGACGCGCGCCTGCTGGCCGACACCGGACACAGGTTCCGGCCGCCTTGGGACGAGATCGACCTGTGGCTCTCCATGCTGGAGGCGAACTCGGTGCCCGCCGCCCCCGGGATTGTGAGCGCGGTGGACGGGGAGATCCGGGTCTGGCGGGCCCGCAACGGCGATGCGGTGCCGGCCATGCTCGACGAGGAGCAGGGGCCCATGATCCGGCTGCGCAGGCCGGACGGCGAGACCGTGCGGATCGCGGTGGCCAATCTGAGCCGGGAGGATCAGTGGTGGCTGGCCGAGCGCCGGCACCGGCGGCAGACCTCCATCCGTCCGTCGTTCAACTTCGGGGACGGCACCGGAGGCGGAGCCCGCATCGGCCCCGAAGGCGGCGGGGCCCGCCGCCCGACCCCGCCCGCCGTGAATTTCCCCCAGATCGGACGCTAGCCGACGCGGGCCCGTATCCGTTCGCACATCCTACTAACCCACAGCTTGTCCAATGGTTGCGCCCTGGCGAAGTCGGATCGGTCCAGCCGTCTGCACTGAGACACCCTCACCGGTACCGCCAAAGGGCGTTGGGCGGACCCCGCGCCCGAGTCTCCCCCTTGTGGCGGCCGTTCGACCAAGTCTTCGCGGGAGAACGGCTCCGGGCCAGGGCTGAGGGAGGGGACGACGCGGGGGAGGCATTGCGATTGCGTGCGAAGAAGCCGCTCTCCTTCGAAGACTCAGTCGAGCGGCCGCTACAGGGCGTTTGGAAACGCCGCCCTCCAGCCCCACATCGCGAATCCCATATCGCGCATCCTGCATTGCGCCGCCGTCTCACCCCTCATCCGGCTGGCCCACCGGGCCAGCGGCGGCGACTGACCTCTGACCCCCGAACCCTCACTCTTCAGCGCCGAGGCCCCGTCTTGCCATAGCGTGGGAAGCGGCTATATTGGCCCGTATGAAACGTTCCACTCTGTCTGCCGCGCTCGCATCCGTCGGCCTCGCCGTCTCCATCCTCCTCCCGTCCGCCCGGGCCGAGGAGGCCATCGACCCCGCCGCCCTCGCGGAACTCCCGCACTGGCCCATGGGCTGGCATCTCCCCCCGCCGCTCGGGCCCGAGGAGCGGCGCGAGCGCGACAGCAATGCGGACGTCACCGTGTGGCTTCCTCCGGGGGCCACCCGGATCCGGGCCGTGCTGGTGGTGCCCAACAACACCGATTCCAAGGACTGGAGCGAGCACGGTCTGCTCCGGGAGTTCCTGGCCCGGCACGAGACCGGCATCCTCTACATGCGGCGCTACGGCACCGGCATCGAGTCGGCCCCGGCCAACTACCAGAATCCGCCCGCCGACACCACCCGGATGCCGGAGATGCTGAAACATGTGGCCCAGGTCACCGGCGTGGCCGAGTTCGAGCACGCGCCCTGGATCACCTTCGGCAAGTCCTCGCGGGGCAGCTTCCCGTTCCGGATGGGCTGGCTCTATCCGGAGCGGACCATCGCCTCCATCGGCTACCATGGAGAGACCCCGACCTGGCCGCCCCCGTCGTGGGCCAAGTTTGACGACGCCCACACCATCCTGCATCTCAACGCCAATGGGGAGACCGAGTGGGGCGGGACCTGGTTCGTCCATGTCCGGCCGTCCCTGCTCAACTACAACACCCGGACCCCCTGGCTGGGGCATGTCATGGTGGCCAGGGGCATCGAGCACGGCAACTATGGCTCCGCCGGCCCCCGGGCCATGCCGCGGCCCCGGGTCTGGGACTACATGAGCCACTTCGTGGACAAGGCCCTCGCCCTCCGGCTGCCCGAGGAGGGTTATCCGACCGATGGCCCCATCACGCTGCAAACCGTGGATCCCGCCTCAGGCTATCTCATCGATCCTTTCGCGGTCGAAGAGCTGTTCCAGGTGCCGCACTTCCCCCTGCAGGAGGGACCGGACGGCTTCCGGTCCGGCAGCGGGCAGGAGCATCCGGTGAGCGGCTTCGTCCGCATCGAGCCCCCGGAGGGCTTCGAGGTGCCCGAGGGGGTGCCCGTGGTCCAGCCCGACACCGAAGTCCAGGGGTTCAAGAACTGGATCCTCACCGAACAGCGGACCATGCAGATGGCCGCCGATCCCATGCTGGAGCTGAGCGACGACCTGCGTGCCCTCCGGCCCGTCCCCGGCGACGAGGTGACCCTCGACGGCACCACCTTCACCTTCCGGCCCATCCGGGAAAACCAGATCGCGCCCGAGGGGGGCATCCGCGTGCCGACCGGGCGCATGACCATGCTCGCCTACACCGTGCTCGAGGTGCCGGAGCGTCGGCATTTCAAGCTGGCCGCCCCCTTCACCCCCGCCACCCGCCAGCAGGCGGTGATAGCCGGGGTGCCGGTGGCCCACGACCAGGTGGTCGAGCTGGGGCCCGGCCGCTATCCCCTGCTCCACGTGGTCCGCATGTCCGTGCGCTGGGGTCGTATCGGCCCCTGGCTCGTGGATGTTTCCGACGAGCATGTGGCCCTCGCCAAGCAGGTCCAGGCCGAGGCCGACGAGCGGGCGGCCGAACAGGCCAGGATCGATGCCGAGGGCCGGGAGCCTCCGGTGGTCATCCGCAAGGCGTCCGCCGTCCCCGAAGCCGAGCGAGGGCGTCACCTCTGGGTGGCCGACCGCGAGCTGGCCCGGGAATGGTTCAAGATGCACGCCATCCACGGGCAGGAGTTCCAGGTCGAGGAGTAGGGCCGTCCGCCGGCCGGCGTCCCGCCCTGCGGGACTACAGGGATGAAGCGTTCACGACCTGGCTCCGCTGCGAGCCCAGCCCCTCGACCTCGATCTCCACCACATCCCCCGGCCGGAGATACACGGGCGGGGTGCGGGCCGACCCCACGCCGCCGGGGGTTCCGGTGGCCAGCACCATGCCGGGCCGGAGGGTGTGCCCGCGGCTGGCCGCCGCGATCAGCTCGGGCAGGCCGAAGATCAGATCCCGCGTGTTCCCGTTCTGGAGCGTCTCGCCATTCAGCCGGCCGACCACCCCCAGGTTGGCGGGATCGGGCACCGCGTCCCCGAGCACCAGCCAGGGGCCCAGGGGACAGAACGTGTCGAAGCTCTTGCCCTGAAACCACTGCCCGGCCGACTTCTGCACCGTACGCTCGGTAACGTCGTTGACCACCAGGAAGCCGCCCACGAAATCCAGCGCCTCCTCCGGGGCGATATCCCGTCCGGGGCGTCCGATCACCACGCCCAGTTCGGCCTCGGCATCGACCGTCGTCCAATCGCCGCGGATCGCGATGTCATCGTGGGGGCCGATCACGCTGGAGGTCGATTTCCCGAACAGCAGAGGGGCGGAGGGAATCTGGGCATCGAACTCCCGGGCATGGTCGCGGTAGTTCTTGCCCACGGCGATGATCTCGGGCGGGGTGGGCACCGGCGGCCCCAGGCGCACGGAGGCCGGGTCCACCTCCCGCAGGTTCCCTTCGGCCACCAGATTCCGAACCCGTTCCGGACCCCAGCGGCACCAGAAGGTCAGATCGAAATCCTTCAGGTCGAAGGCGGTGCCCATGAGGTCGAGGATCACCGCGCCGCCCTCGCGGTCCACCCACACTCCGGGACGCTCCCGCCCCGCCGGTCCGTAGCGTACAAGCTTCATGCCGCGCACCCTAGCCGCCGGGCGCCGGGGGCGTCAATGGGGCTCCGCCTACGGGCCCGCCCCCGGCCGCGGCTTGCGGAGGGAGAGCAGCACGCCGCCGAAGAGCAGGACGAAGCTGACGATGACATAGCGCCAGCCGCCCATCTCCGAGAACCGGGCCCATACCAGCCACCCCACGGGCATGCCCATGGGCACGATGGGCGTCCACATTCCGGTCCGCCACCCGACCGCCGCTCCCAACCCCACCACGACCCCTACCAGGGCCACATCGGCGCTGGCCTTCGCGGGAACCACCAGGTCGAATCCGGCCAGAGCGACGAGCGCCGCGCCGAGCAGGACCAGGCCGGGCAGCGCCTTCCGTCCGAAGATCACCGCCACGCCCAGCAACGCCAGACCCACCAGACCCGCCCCCATCCCGGGTGGCGTCAGGTTCACCGCCAGGGCCCAGTCCCCCACCGTCCGGGTCATTGCGGCCCCGGCCGCCACCATGGCCGCTCCCGCCTGACAGAGGATGGAGTTCCGCTTCCAGATGCCAAGGCCCAGCAGAGCGAAGGCGACGAAGGCGCCAAGTCCGGTCCAGTTGAGGTCCAGGGGCCGATCCGGAGAAAAGTGCCTCTCCGCTGTTTTGTGTGGGTAGGGGGCTCTAGGCGGTGGCCGACACCCTGAGGTCGAGCTTCCCGAGATGGAGATAGATCATGGTGATCAGGTACTCCACGTTGCGGAAGC
>PXDE01000108.1 GCA_003566475.1 PVC group bacterium
CGGACCGCCGCCGCTACGCGGTGTTCGGCGACCTCCGGGTCGAGAATCTGCTGCGGGGCGACTAAGTGCCCGCCGCCGCCGGGCCGGCCTCCGGGAGCGGCTGCGTGCGCCACCGCCGGTGCAGCCAGATCCATTGCTCGGGGTGCTTCCGGATCATGGCCTCGATGATCCCCGTATACCGCTGGGTGGCCTCGCGGATGGCCTCGGGCTTGCGGCTGGCCGGGGGATCGAGCGGAGGCAGCACATGCGCGTCGAACCCGCCGTCGGCCCGCCGGATGCAGAACATGGGAAGCACCGGAGCGGCGGCCACGGCCGAGAGCACGGCCAGTCCCGCCGACGTGCAGGCCGGGCGTCCGAAGAAATCGACGAACACGCCCTGGCTGCGGGTGGTGTTCTGGTCGAGCACGATGGCCACCCGCACCCCGTCCCTGAGCAGCCGAAGCACGGGCCGGAACGCGTCGGTCCGATCCACCACCTCGAGGCCCTGCTTCCGCCGGGTCTCGGTGATGTGCTGCTGGATGGCCTCGTTCTTGATCCGCTTGACCACCACCGCCCCCCGCACCCCGGCCGCCTGCATCACCGCGCTGCAGGCCTCCCAGTTTCCGAGGTGGGCCATCAGGCAGAGGGCCGGACCGTCGCGGGCGGTCTGGAGGTTCGCCTCGCCGACGATGCGCAGGCCGTCGAGAATCTCCCCGGTCCCCAGCACTGACATCCGCAAGGTCTCCACACCCACCATGCCGAGGTGCGCGTACATGGCGCGGGCGGTCCCCCGCACCCGGGAGACGGGCCATTCCGGGAAGCACCGGGCAAGCGTGGCCTCGACCTCCCGGCGGCGATGCCGGACCACCCGCCCCAGCACCCATCCGATACCCCGCCCCAGGGCCAGGGCGGCCGGACGGGGCAGCCAGGCCACCAGACGGGCGACGCCGCGGAGAAGCCAGACCATCAGGCGCTCTCGTCGAGTGGGTACTTCCAGCGGACCTCGGGAAAACGGTCGTAGTCGGTGTCCGCCGAGTGCACGGTGGCCTGGTGAAGCTGAGAATCCGGCGTAATCAATGCGCAGCCAACGATCGCCGGGCACCCAGGTCACGAAACGCCTCGGCTTCATGGTCACCGGCCAGCTTGCTCAGCCGACGGGGATCGATCCCCGGACGGAGGCCGAGGGACCGGGGCGGAAGGATGGAAGGACGGGACTTAGACGCAGGCTGCAGGGCCCTCCCCACCGAGCGGGCCAGCACCTTCCTGAAACTTTCCCGGGACCGGTGGGCCTCCGCTCGGAGAAGCCGCTCCACATCGGGGTCCAGCGTGACGGTCGTCCTCATGACCACAGCATGACAGCATGCCCGGATGCTGCCAAGACGCCAAACGGCATTCCAGCGCCGAAGAGTCAGGGTTCAGGGTTCAGGGTTCAGTCCCCGCCGCTGGTCCGGTGGGCCAGCCGGATGAAGGGCGAGACGGCGGACGTGATCCGGGATGCGCGATGCATGCCAGTACCTCGCTGTTCCCGCAGGGCGGGACGAGGGCGCATGTGCGGCGCCTGCCTGGAGGATGACTCGACTCTGGCTTCTCTTCCGCCTGGACAGGCTCGTTCCATGCGCGATCCGTCCCGCAGGGCGGGAACAGCGGACTACTGGGTCCGCAGCCATTCGGGCGTACGCTTGTGCGAACCAACGGCTTATCCGCGAAATCGCGGGAGGGTGTCTCAGAGCGGATGAGGCGGAGCGAGGTGGTGGGCGGTACAGGACTCGAACCTGTGACCTCTTGCGTGTGAAGCAAGCGCTCTAACCAACTGAGCTAACCGCCCGTGGAAAGGCCGACGTATAGCGGAGAGGGGGGCGGGACGTCAATCCGGTTCGATCTTGTACTTGAACCGGCGGATCTTGCCCACCGAGGTCTTCTCGAACTCCTCCCACCGGATATGGGTCTTCCGCGGACGCTTGTAGTCGGAGAGGTCGGCGACCAGAGCCTTGAGCTCGGCCCGGACCTTCGCCTCCATCTCCTCCCGGCTCAGGCCCGGCATGGCCTCCTCGTTGGGGACCACGATCATCCCCACCCGTTCCCCTACCTTCTCGCCGGATCCCTGATACCCGAGGACCAGGATCTCCTTGACCGTCTCCGCCCGGCCACAGTGGATCTCGATCTCCTCCGGATAGATGTTCTTGCCTTCACGGTTGACGATGAGGTTCTTGGCCCGCCCGGTGATGGACAGGTGGCCCTCCGGCCCGATCCGCCCCAGGTCGCCGGTGTGCAGCCACCCGTCGCGGATGGTGTCGGCGGTGGCCTCGGGATTCTGGAAGTAGCCCTTCATCACATTGGGCCCGCGGACGAGGATCTCGCCCTCCCCCGTGGCGTCGGGCTCCCGGATCTTCACCTCGATCCCGGGCATGGGCAGCCCCACCGTCCCCGGGCGCATGTCGCCGGGCCGGTTGATGCTCACCACCGGGGCGGCCTCGGTGAGCCCATACCCTTCGAGCACGTCCACCCCCAGACGCTCGAAGCCGCGGATCACCTCCGGATCGCAGGGCGCGCCTCCGGTGACCACCAGGTGCAGGGCCCCTCCCATCTGGGCCCGGACCTTCTTCACCACCAGTCCCCGCAGGCCGATCTTCAGCAGGATCTGGGCGAGTTTGTTGGCGGCCAGCGCGCCCTGGATGCGCTCGTACATCTTCTCCATCAGCAGGGGCACCCCGATGAACACCGACGGCGCGGTCTCCTGGAGATCCTGGGAGATCTGCTTGATGCCCCGGGTGAACACGATCTCGGCCCCCAGCGCGAAGGGGAGCAGCAGGTTGCCGGTGAACGCGAAGGCGTGGTGCACGGGCAGGATCAGCAGGAACCGGTCCTCCGGCCCCAGCCCCGCCACCTCGATGCAGCCTTCGACATTGGACAGGAAGTTGCCGTGGGTCAGCATCACCCCCTTGGCCTTGCCGGTGGTGCCGGAGGTGTAGATGAAGGAGGCGAGGTCGTCTCGCTTCACGGATGGCGCCGACCAGGCCTCCTCGGCGGTCTTCGCGTCCACCTCGGCCAGGGCCATGGGCAGATGCCGCCAGGCCGGCCGGTCGCCGTCGGGGAGATCCTCCGCGTCCTCGACCATCACCGTCTTCAGATCCGAGGCCTCCTGCGCCGCCTCCTGGAGTCGGGGTACGAACCCCTTGGTGGTGACCACCACTTCGGCCTCGGAATTCCCCAGCACATGGGCCAGCTCCTTCGGCTGCTGCTTGATGTCCATGGGGACCACCGTGGCTCCCAGGGCCACGATGCCGAAGTAGGTCTCCGGCCATTCCGGGCGGTTGTCCATGAGCAGCCCCACCCGATCGCCGGACTTCACCCCCAGCGAGGCCAGCAGCCCGGCCCGGCGGATGGCCCCCTCCCGAAGCTCGCGGTAGGTGGTGGTGCGCCAGTCCGTGCCGTCATGCACTCGGAGGGCGGACCGGTCGCCGTGGGCGGACGCGGCGTGGTCAAGAAGGTCGCGCAGGGATGCATGGGACATGGAATTGCCTCCGGCGGTAGGGAGTGAACGTCCAATGACAATCGGATGGTCGCGGAATGGGGGAGGGGTTGTCAACCTCCAATGGGCTCGAACGAGCTCGCGGGTTCGCGTCAGCAGGTGGGAGTGCTTACGGCGAGGCGGGCACGATCCTCGCCCAGAACCCTGGCCACGATGGCGACCAACGTCACCATGCCCATGAGCAACCCGAACCTCAGCGAGGTGGTGACCTCTCCCTCGGTGCGGAGGCGGAACAGCACGATGAGGGCCATGGGCAGAATGCCGGCGGCCAGCATCCACAGGGCCTTGCCGGCGAGTCGCATCGGAAGGGCATGATTCATGGTCGGATCTCCGTCAGGTCTGGGGAAGGATCACGGTTCAGTGCACGAACGTCAAGCGGATCGATGGCTTGACCGCACGGCCGTTTCGTCGAACCGTAGCGATATCAAGCGGAGGCTGGAACCATGGGACTGCTGGACAAGCTGCGGAAACGGAAGGGCCCGGAGGTCGCGGATCGGATCTGGCCCACGGTCGAAGCCAAGGTTCGGGATCTGGAAACTCAGGTCCGGGATCATCTGGACCAGGGCGCCCTGCCGGTGGTGGTGACCCATTTTCCGGATACGCTGCGGGAGCTGGCCGGAAGGTTCGGGACCGCCGAAGGCGGAGCCGTCGTCCTATCCAGCGCCGCCCAGTTCCCGGGGAGCGGACCGGATCTGATCCGGCATCGGGGCCGGATCGTGCTGCTCGCCTCGGAGGCCATTCCCACCACGGTGGATCGGTTCGAGGCCCCGCCCCGGGAGGATCCCGCCCTGCCCCCCATCGCCATCCATCTGGCCGAGCACTATCCCCTGCCCGACCGGGATCAGCGGGTGTTTGGCCTGGCCGGCTACTGGCCCAATGTGCGGGGGCTGGCCTGCTACACCTCGCTGGACGAGCCCTGGCTGGCCCCTTTCGGCGTGGAGCGGGTCCGTTCTCTGCTACCCATGCTCGGCGCGGGCGAGGACGACATGATCTCCAGCCCCATCGTCACCAGGACCCTCGCCGCCGCCCAGGCCAAGCTGGCCAAGAGAGTCCCCCGCGACCAGCCCTGCGCCAACGCCGACGAATGGATGCGGAGGCATCTGCCGGACGGGGTGTAGCCGGGCGGGGCTTTGGCCCGGATGGGGGGGCCGGAGCAGATGCGGTTCGCATCGAGGAAGGAGGGGACGTCGCGCTGGGCTTCGTCAAAGCCCCGCTAGATCAGACAGATGGGGAGGGGAATAGGGGGCTCGCTCTCGCTCACCGTGGAAGGCCTTTCTTGCATAGAAACCCCGGCCTGTCGTAGGTCCGGCATGCTCTGAGACACCGCCCGGTCTGCTCGGAATCCGCCCCAGCAGAGTGGGGCGGCACCACCGGCGCGTTCCGCGCCGGACGGCCGGGCCGCCAGGCGGCCCGGTGTAGCCACGGCACTCTGCTGCCGTGGAGTCGAAGACTGACCAAGGTCACAGGAAGGCGGCACAGACCCAGCAGGCGGTCGAAGGCGGAGGCCCTAGTCCGGGTCGGGGAACACATCTTCCGGCCTGAGATCCCAGGCATCCATGTAGGCTTGGATGTAGGGGGCCATCCCGGCCTCAGCAGCAAGCCTACGAAGATACTGGACTCGCCATTCGTTCGCCGACGCGATTTCTTCCTGATTGAGATCCCGAAACACCAAGTCGCGCTCCACCAGGAGCCGAGGTTCGGTCACAGAGAGTGCAAGTTCAGGGCCGTCCCAAAACAGCTTGTTTTCGCGAACATTCCTACGCACTGTCATGACATACTCCCAATACAGACCTTCCCCAAGAAAAGCTTCCGGAGGAATCTCGAACGTCGCTTCGGCTCCGGCGTCCAACGTTTCCGCAAACGCACGCCATGCCTCACGCGAAACAGTGCCATCAGGATGATCGTTTCCTGATTCCCTGACAAGCGCAGTAAGCATCCGTCGCGACAGGTCGCCCAAGGCGAAGCGGATGACTTCTGGAGGTGCCGGCACCTCTCGTCGGTGCAGTTCCCAGAATGCCCTCTCGCGGTCGGAATACCTATGCCACCGGAGGCCACGTACGTTGGATGGACCTTCCAGATCCTCGTCCGAGTATATGCCTACACGCTCGTCCTCATGTGGAATCGGAGGGAAGCGTCGGCCTGCCCTGTTGGCATCCCGCAACGCCGTGGCGTCCATCCATACTGCCCTCCCCTCCCAAAACTTGTCGGCTTCTAGGCACCTGCCGAACCAGCTTGTGCGGCGTAGCAGTTCGATGTCAAAGGCATTCGCGTATTCCGGAATCTCCCCGAGTTCTTCGAATGCACGCATGCGGTCATGTACAAACGTCTGCTCACGTGCAGACAGGGCTGTGTCTCCCCCATTCATCCAGCGCTTCAAGACATCCGCGGTAGTCATGGGGGGATCATCGGAAGGTTCAGCCGATTGCCCTTCGTACCCAAGGTCGTCCCGATCCGGTCGCACACCGCTTCCCTGGTCCAACAGGCGAAAGAATCCCCGCGACGATAGGGACAACAGAACAAGCCACGCGGATCCGGAAGCCATCGCCGCGAGCAAGACAAACCAGACAGCCCTTCGGGTGGCCCGCCTGTCAGTCGTGCTGCTCATGAGCGGCCAAGCTGTGGAAGGCGGGGAACCCCTCGATCGCGCGAGAGGAAACGGTGTGGAAGAGAAGGGGTCAGTCCGGAAGAGAAGGGGTCAGTCCGTGCATTCGAGCAGATCCTGGGGCAGGTCGTCCTGGCGATGGCTGGCCATGGGCGGCGAACCTGGCTGGTATCCTGAGATCCTTCCGGCTCTCGGTCAACTCCTGCTGCTTCTGCCTCCCGACAGCCCCTGCGCCCGGAAGGCACCGGTCTCGGACCCGGCTTCGCGAAGATGCTTCGCCGCGGCAGGCCCACCGGACCTGCCGACCCAACTGCTCCGAGACACCATTCGCCGTCTTTTTTCGCAATCAATTCCACAATAGCATTTTACGCCGGAAATCGCCGCCGGTCTCTGCCTGGGCCTGTACGTACACTTGCTGCCGCCCCTTCAGGGCGGATGGATGGGGGCGACGGTCCTGGGGTTCCACCCCAGGCTCCGTCAGGCGGCGGCGCCTTCAGCGCCCGGGCAGGTCCGGTCTATGCCTTCCTTCGACATTCGGAGTTCGACATTCGACATTCTGCGGTTCCGACGCAGCACGGGGGCGCCTGCCCCCGTGCCCTGCCCCCAGACCAAGCCGTTGGCCCGCGAAAGGTTCCCCGCCACCTGAAGGATTCCAGAGGCCCGGGGGGAGGGACTAAGGTGGGGAGGACTAAGGTGGGGGACTAAGGTCGGTGGACGAAGGACCGCGGACCAAGGACCAAGGACAGACGTCCCGCATCCCGTATCGCGTATCCCGGATCATGCCCGCCGTCTCACCGCCTATCCGGCTGACCCCACCGGTTCAGGGGCGGGGATTGATTACTGATCACCGATCACCGATCACTTTCCCCTCTCCCCTCTCCCCCCCTCCCCCGCCACCAGCCCTCCGTCCTGCTCCCGCAGCGCCCTGTCCTCGACCCAGCCTTCGATGGCCCGTTCGAGCCACTCGCGGCGCTGGGCGGTGAGGGAGCCGAGGCCGAGAAGGCGGAGGATCTCGCGGCCGAGATCCTCGGGACCGATGCGGCAGGCGTCGCGGGCGGCCTGGACGGCCGCCGCCCGCAGCTCCTCAGGGGCGATATGGTCGAGCTGATTCGACACGCCCGACGCCTCCGACCGGTCGCGCGGCTCGACGTTCCGCTCCGCATCCGCCCACGCGAACGGACCGTCGAGATGGATGGCTCTTTCCTGAGCCAGGGCGGCCAGCGTCTCCTCGATGCGGCGGCGGACCTGCGTGCCGGCCCGGGAGATCGGGGTGCCGTCGCGGATCCGGACCACGATCTCGTCCGCATGCACCGGCGCCTCCGCCTCCACCACCTCGAGGATCCACCGGCGGAGCCTGGCCTCGGTGAGCTGCTCGGCCGTGCGCACCCCCTGCCCTCCCCGGATGCGGCCCATCCGGTAGGGGGGCGTGGTCGGGGGATCCTCGGCCTCTCCTGGATCGGTCTCTACCGCCTCAGCCAGCGGCGCCGGCGGAGGCGGGGGCGGCGTGTCCTCCGGCGTGGCGGGGGCCGCGTCGAGCGCGGCCCTGACCTTGCGCAGTTCGGCCTCGGGATTCTCGAACCAGCTCGTGCTCCAGATCCGATGGATGCGCCAGCCGAGACTCTCGAGCTGGGCCTGGCGGATGCGGTCGCGCTCCCGGGCGGTGCGGCCGCTGTGGTACATCGCCCCGTCGCACTCCACCCCCAGCAGGTACCGCCCGGGCCGGGCCGGGTCGCGGACGCCAAGATCCACGAAATAGCCGGCCGTTCCCACCTGATGGTCCACCTCCATCCCGAGCGTCCGGATGGCGGCGGCCACCTCGGTCTCGAACGGGCTGTCCGGCTCGCGGCCCGAGGCCCGGGGCAGGTCCAGCCGACCCGAGGCCGCGTAGGCCAGGTACCCGCGCAGGTGCCGCACCCCCGCCGCCTGGGTGCGGGACAGGTCGAGGTCGTCGGCGGTGAAGTTCGAGAACACCACGCACCGCTGCTTGGCCCGGGTGATGAGCACGTTCAGGCGCCGCTCCCCGCCCTCCTGGTTGAGGGGGCCGAAGTTCATGGACAGGTTGCCAAGGGCGTCCCGTCCGTAGCCCACGCTGATGAAGATCACGTCCCGCTCGTCGCCCTGGATGTTCTCGAGGTTCTTGACGAAGAACGGCTCGTCCGGGTGGGCGGCGAAGAAGGCGTCGGTGTCGGGGTTCTGGCGGCGGAGGATCTCGACCTCGTCCAGCAGGAGCTGCATCTGGCTGAGGTTGAACGCGGCCACCCCCAGCGAAAGACGCGGCGTCTCGCGGGCGTGCCGCAGCACCGCCTCGGCCACCTGCCGGGCCTCGACCGGATTC
>PXDE01000455.1 GCA_003566475.1 PVC group bacterium
CAACCAGGGCAAGGGGGCGGCCCTCCGCACCGGGTTCGCCGCCGCCAGCGGCGACATCGTCCTTATCCAGGACGCCGACCTCGAGTACGACCCCAAGGACTATCCGGCCCTCCTCGCCCCCATCCTCGAGGGCAAGGCGGACGTGGTCTACGGCTCGCGGTTTCTGGGCGGCACCGGAACCCACCGGGTCCACCTCTACTGGCACTACCTGGGCAACAAGATGCTCACCACGTTCTCCAACATGATGACCAACCTCAACCTCACCGACATGGAGGTCTGCTACAAGGTCTTCCGCCGGGAGATCCTGCAGGCCGTCCGCATCGAGGAGAACCGGTTCGGGTTCGAGGTGGAGATCACGGCCAAGGTGGCCCGGCGCAAGTGCCGGATCTACGAGGTGCCCGTGTCCTACCACGGCCGGGACTATAGCGAGGGCAAGAAGATCACCTGGAAGGACGGGTTCCGCGCCCTCTGGTGCATCGTCAAGTACCGATTCCGCGGTTGACCCCCCCCGGCGCCTTCGCCTAACCTCCCCCCTCGCCCTCACCCGAGGGCGTTTATTGCGTACCGGGGCGGCACCCGCCCCTCACCGGCGAGGAGCGCGCATGGCCTGCAGGGTGTTGATCGGCGCCCAATGGGGTGACGAAGGCAAAGGCAAGATCATCGATTTCCTGACCCAGGACGCCCAGTGGGTGGTCCGCTATCAGGGCGGCAACAACGCCGGGCACACGGTGGAGGTGGGCGACACCCGCTACGTGCTGCACCTGATCCCCAGCGGCATCCTCCACGAGGGCAAGCGGGCGGTGATCGGGCACGGGGTGGTGGTGGACCCGCTGGCTCTGCTCGAGGAGATCGACATGCTGGCCGGCCACGGGATCTCCATCGAGGGGCGGCTGCTGGTGAGCGACCGCGCCCATGTGGTGTTCCCCTACCATCCGCAGGTGGACGCCTGCCGGGAGGGCAAGCCCACCGGGGACAAGATCGGAACCACCCGACGCGGCATCGGCCCGGCCTATGCCGACAAAGTCGCCCGCACCGGCCTCCGGTTCGCCGACCTGCTCGACACCCCCGCCTTTCCCGAGCTGCTCCGGCCCCGGCTGGCCGAGAAGAACCTCATCCTGGAGGCCCATGGCATGGCCCCCATCGAGGAGGGCCCGCTGCTGGCCACGTACCAGGAGGCGGCGGAACGGCTCCGCCCCTACGTGGCCGACACCGTGGTGCTGCTCAATGAGGCCCGCCGCCGGGGCGAGGGCATCTTCTTCGAGGGCGCCCAGGGCACCATGCTCGACATCGACTTCGGCACCTATCCGTTCGTGACCTCGTCCAGCGCCTCGGCGGGCGGGGCCTGCACCGGCAGCGGCATCGCCCCCCACCACATGGACGAGGTGGTGGGGGTGATCAAGGCCTACACCACCCGGGTGGGGGAGGGGCCGTTCCCCACCGAGCTCGACAACGCCGAGGGCGAGGCCCTGCGCACGGCGGGCCGGGAGTTCGGGGCCACCACCGGCCGTCCCCGCCGCTGCGGATGGTTCGACGGCGTGGTCGCCCGGTATTCGGCCATGGTCAACGGGATCGACGCCTGGGCCCTGACCAAGCTCGATGTCCTCGACGAGGTGGCCACCATCCGGATCTGCACCGGCTACGAGCTGCGGGGCAGGACGATCCGCCACATCCCGGCCAGCGTGCGCGATCTTACCGCCTGCCGCCCGGTCTACGAGGACGTCGAGGGCTGGCGGGCCCCGACCAAGGGCGCCACCTGCCTCGCCGATCTCCCTCCGGGGGCCCGAGCCTACATCCGGCGCCTGGAGGAGGTCTCGGGGGTGCCGGTGGGCTACCTTTCGGTCGGGCCCCGGCGCGACGAGACCTTCCGGGTGCCCCGGGCGGACTAGACGGCCCATGGCCCCCTCCTCCTCCCCTCCCGTGCCCCGGCATGTCGCGGTGATCATGGACGGGAACGGCCGCTGGGCCCGGGAACGGAACCTGCCCCGGCTCAAGGGCCATCAGGCCGGCGCGGAATCCGTGCGGGCCTGCCTCCGCGCCTGTCAGGAGCTGGGGGTGACCCATCTCACCCTCTATGCCTTCAGCTCCGAGAACTGGCGCCGTCCCGAGGAGGAGGTGAGGGGGCTCATGGGCCTCATGAAAACCTTCCTGGACCGGGAGGAGAAGGTGCTGCACGAGAACCGGATCCGCCTGCGGATCATCGGCCGTCTGGACCGGATCGAGCCCCGCCTGCGCGACCACCTGGCGCAGGTGGTGGAGAAGACCCGGGACTACGACCGGGCCCACCTGACGGTGGCTCTGAGCTACGGGGGGCGGGCCGAGATCGCCGACGCGGCGCGGCGGCTGGCCGAGCGCGTCCGGGCGGGGGAGATCGCCCCGGAGGACATCGACGAGGAGGCCGTGGCCGCCCATCTCTACGCGCCGGATGTGCCGGACCCGGACCTCATGATCCGGACCAGCGGGGAACGGCGGATCAGCAACTTCCTGCTCTGGCAGCTCAGCTATGCCGAGCTGTACTTCACCGAGGTGCTCTGGCCGGATTTCCGCGAGGCCCACTTCCGGGAGGCCGTGGCCGACTACCAGCACCGCAAGCGCCGGTTCGGACGGAGCGAGTAGGTCATGCTGCGCCGGATCATCAGCGGATCGGTGCTCCTGGCCATGGTGGCCGTCACCTTCACCTATCTGCCCGACGCCTGGGGCTGGGTGGTGATCCTGCCCCTCGCGATGCTGGGGCAGGCCGAGAGCCTCCACCTCCTCGACGGGGCGGGCCTGCGCCCATTCCCCCGGATGAGCCTGGCTATGGGCGGCCTGATGGTGGTCGCCCACTGGGTGGCCCTGCTCCGGGCGCCGACGCTGGCCCCGCACATCCCCGGTCTGGTGCTGGCACTGGCGCTGGGCGCCTCCGGGGTCCTCCAGATCCGTGAGCGCAGCGGGTTCTCCGTCCACCGGATGGCCGGCACCCTGCTGGCCGTGCTCTACGCCCCGTTCCTGATGACCTTCTTTTCGACCCTGGTGCTCTGGGAGGGCGGACAGGGGCGGTGGCTCTTGCTCTTCATGATTCTGGTCGTAAAGTGCACGGATATCGGAGCGTACTTTACGGGCCGCTGCTGCGGGCGCCACCTGTTCGCCCCGTCAGTTTCCCCCAAGAAGACCTGGGAAGGATGCGCGGGCGGGGTGCTCACCGGGCTGGTCGTGGGGCTGGGCGTCTGGTGGCTGGCCGGAGAAGCCCGGCTCGGCCTGCGGGCTGCCGACGCGGCGGCGCTCGGGCTGGTTCTGCCCATGGTCGGGATTCTCGGGGATCTCTTGGAGTCGCAGGTCAAACGGGCCGGACAGGTCAAGGATTCCGGAGCCAGCATCCGGGGCCTCGGGGGCTGGCTGGATGTCCTCGACAGCCTCCTGCTGGCCGCCCCCGTGGTCGTGGCCTATGCTCTGGTGATGTTGAACCGTTAGCGCGGCCCGCCGCGTCAGGAGATCGTGCATGCTGGGAGTGATCGGAAACGTGGTGGCGATGCTGTTCCTGTTCGGCCTCACCATCTTCATCCATGAGCTGGGCCATTTTCTCACCGCCCGCTGGCTGGGGCTCCGGGCCGAGGTGTTCTCCATCGGCTTCGGACCCGCGATCTGGAAGAAGAAGGTGGGCGACGTGGTCTACAAGATCGGGGCCCTGCCCCTCGGCGGCTACGTGTCGCTGCCTCAGATGGACCCCACCGGCGTGCTCGGCAACAAGGACCGCGAGGAGAAGGACCAGCTCCCCCATGTGGCCCCCTGGCGACGCCTCATCGTGGCCACGGCCGGGGTCGCCGGCAACATGGTCCTCGCCTTCTTCTGCGCATGGCTCGTCTATCTGATGGGCAAGCCGTCCGCCCCTCACGAGCGCGACAGCATCATCGGCGACGTGGTCGAGGATTCCCGGGCCTGGGCCGAGGGCGTCCGCCCCGGACAGCGGATTCTAGCCGTCAACGGGAACCCGGTGCGCAACTGGATGGGCGTGCGCACCGAAGTGAGCCTGGCCGAGGATGCCGTGCTCGAACTCGAGCGCCCCGACGGCGGCACCTTCACCGTGGTCCTGCCCACCGAGGTCCGGAACCTCCGGTTCCGCGAGATTCCCGGCATCGACCACGATACCAACGTGGTGGTGGGACAGGTGCTGCGCGGTTCTCCGGCGGAGGCGGCGGGGCTGCAGCCGATGGACCGCATCCTCTCCTTCAATGGGGTGGCCGCCCGCAGCGACCGCCACTTCGTCCGCATGGTGACTGAAGCGGGGGAGACGCCGTCCGTGCTCGAGGTCATGCGGCCCGGGGTGGACGAGCCCATCCGGATCCCCGTGACCCCGGTCCTCAACGAGCGGGAGGGGCGGGCCATGCTGGGCTTTGCGTTCTCCCAGTTGGATGTGGACTTCGGTCACCGGGTCCGGGTGCCTCCACTGGACCAGATCCGGGAGCACGCGGGGCTCATCTTCCGCATCCTCCGGGCTCTGGTCACGCCGCGCGAGGCCGGCATGGCCACCCAGAACCTCGGCGGGCCGGTCGGCGTGTTCTACATGTTCTGGCTCTACATCAGCCACAGCGTGGTCATGACCCTTTGGTTCACCTGCCTCTTCAACGTGAACCTCGCCATCCTCAATCTGCTGCCCATCCCCATTCTGGATGGCGGGCACATCATGTTCGCTCTGTACGAGGCCATCACCCGCCGCCGGGTCGGCGCCACCTTCTTCAACTGGGTCTCCAACATCTTCGCGTTGCTGCTGGTGACGGCGATGATCGCACTCACCGTGAAGGACGTGCAGCTCTTCCAGCTCCTCTGGGGCCGCCGGACGGACGCCGAGCAGGAGGAGCGCGTCGAACCCGTCGAGCCCGAAGAGGACGACCCGGTGCCGAAGGATGAGGACGAGCCTCCGGAGTCCGGGGACGAAGACGACGCGGATCCGGGTCCCCCCGACGAGGCCGACGCGACTCCGTAGGCGGCGATGGGGGCAGGCCTTTGCCCTTGCCATCCCAAAGGGTTGTCGTCGGTCGTGTGTATGGCGGATCTGGATGGAAAGGGCAAAGGCCATGAGCCCTCGCCATCCGGATCCAGACTCGCACATCCTCCCCACCGCAGGTAGGCTCGCCCCCATATCGTAGCCGCCACCCCGGAGGGCCGTCCATTGACGCTGGATCAGATCTTCACCGCCGCCGTGCTGCTCGGGCTGCTGCTGCTTGTCGGCAAGTGGCTGCGCGTGCATGTCGGGCTCTTCGCCCGCCTGTTTCTGCCCAGCGCCATTCTCGCCGGCACGCTGGGCCTGCTCCTAGGGCCGCAAGGCGTAGGCCGCCTGGCGGGCTGGCTGGGCGGCGAGGAGGCCCGTCTGGCCTCGGGCCTGTTCCCCGAGTCGGCCCGCGAGGTGTGGTCCGGGCTGCCCAAGCTCCTCATCAGCGTCGTGTTCGCCGGCCTGTTCCTGGGCAAGACCATTCCCGGACCCAGGGCCATCTGGCGGCGGGCCGGGCCCATGGTGGCCCACGGACAGGCCCTCGCCTGGGGCCAGTATGTCATCGGGCTGGGCCTGTTTCTGCTCGTTCTGGGACCGGTGTTCGGGGTCAGCCCGATGGCCGGAGCGCTCATCGAGATCGGGTTCGAGGGCGGCCATGGCACCGCCGCCGGGCTGGCCGCCACCTTCCGGGAGCTCGGCTTCGAGGACGGCGCCGACCTCGCCCTCGGTCTGGCCACGGTGGGCGTGGTGGCGGGCGTGCTGCTGGGCACCGCCCTGGTCAACTGGGCCGTCCGCACCGGCCGGCTCGACCCCGAGGCCGCGCGGGACCTGGACGCCGAGACCTTCAGCGAGCACGACGAGCGCGAGGAGGTGCCCAGCCTGGGGGACACCAAGTCCATCGACCCCCTTTCCGTCCATCTGGGCTTCTTCGCCCTCGCCGTGGCCCTGGGCTGGCTCATGCTGCGCGGCATGATCTGGGTCGAATCGGTGACCTGGAACGTCGGCGGCGAGGGCCTGGCCCTGCTCGAGCACATCCCGCTGTTCCCCCTGGCCATGATAGGCGGCGTCCTGGTCCAGGTGGTGCTCATGCGCCTGGGCCATGCCAAGGCCCTGGACCGGAAGCTCATCAACCGGGTGTCCGGCGCGGCGCTGGACGTGCTCATCGTCTCCGCCCTGGCCACCCTGTCCCTGGAGGCGGTGGGGAGCCACATCTGGACCTTCCTCATCCTGGCCACCGCCGGCATCCTCTGGGGGCTGGTCGGGTTCTTCGTGCTCGCCCCCCGCATGTTCCCCCGCGACTGGGTGCCCATGGGCCTGGCCAACTTCGGGCAGGGCATCGGAATGACCGTCATCGGCCTGCTCCTCGCCCGCATGGCCGACCCCGACAATCGCTCCGGGACCATGGAGAGCTTCGGCTACAAGCAGCTTCTGTTCGAGCCCGTGGTCGGCGGCGGCCTGTTCACCGCCCTCTCCCTGCCCCTCATCCACTCCTTCGGCGCGGTGCCCGTGCTCATCGGCTGCACCATCCTGATGATCGGCTGGCTGGTGTTCGGTCTGATCGCCTTCCGCCCCGGCAAGGCGGGGTAGGGCGCCCCGCCCATGCGCATCCTGCTGGCCCCCGACGCCTTCAAGGGCACCTGCGCGGCGGCGGACGCGGCCGCCGAGCTGGCGGCGGGCCTTAGGGACGCCGTTCCCCACGCCGAGGTCGTGCGTCACCCCCTGGCCGATGGAGGTGAGGGGACGGTGGACGCGGCTCTGGCCGCCCGGCCCGGCGGAACGCGCGTCGAGCATGAGGTGGCCGGCCCCGCGCCTGGCCAGCGGGTCCGGGCCGCCTACGCCCGGTTTCCCGCCCAGAACCTCGCCGTGATTGAGATGGCCGCCGCCAGCGGCCTCCCGCTCCTCGCCGAAAACCAGCGCGACCCCACCCGCACCACCACCTTCGGCACCGGCCAGCTCCTCCTCGCCGCCGCCCAAGAGCTGTCCTCATCCACCCACCCGTCCATCCAACCATCCATCCATCCACCCATCCAACCATCCACCCATCCAACCATCCATCTCTCCACCCATCCACCCATCCACCCATCCATTCATCCACCGCGCCTCCTGCTGGGTTTGGGTGGCAGCGCCACGGTCGATGGCGGGGTCGGCTGCGCCCAGGCGCTGGGCTGGAGGTTTCTGGACGCAGAAGGGCGCGAGCTTCCGCCGGGAGGAGGGGCCCTCGCGCGACTCGACCGCATCCTGCCCCCTCCGAACCCGGTGGCCCTTCCGGAAATCGAGGTCGGCTGCGATGTCACCAACCCGCTGACCGGCCCCGATGGCGCCGCCGCTGTCTTCGGGCCGCAGAAGGGGGCTTCTCCGGATCAGGTGGCGTTGCTGGACCGGGGCCTTCGTCGCCTGGCGGGAACCATCCGACGGGGTCTTGGGATGGAGGTCGAGACCCTTCCCGGAGGCGGAGCGGCCGGGGGCTTCGGGGCGGGCGCGGTCGCCTTTCTGGGCGGCCGTCTGGTTCCGGGCATCCGGCGGATCATGGAGATCACCGGGTTTCCCGGCCGGCTGCTGGAGGCTGACCTGGTGGTCACCGGCGAAGGCTGCTTCGACGCCACCTCGTTGCAGGGCAAGGTGGTCTCGGGGGTGCTGGAGGCGGCCCGGTCCCGTGGCGTTCCCATGGTCATCGTGGCCGGGCAGGCTCGGATGGCCCCGCCGGAGGGCGTGGCGAAGCTGCTCACGCTGACCCGCGACGGCGAGCCGCCCGAGGCGGCCATGCGCGAAACCCGCTTGCGACTACGGGAGGCGGGGCGCATCATCGGGGCATGGATCCGCAACCCGACTCCCTAGCCGCCGACACCCCGCTCCTCGTCTACATCACCGCGCCGAACCGCGACACGGCGGTCAACCTGGGCCGCATGCTCATCGCCCGCCGCCTCGCCGCCTGCGTCAACGTGGTGCCCAAGATGGTCTCCATCTACCGGTGGCAGGACGAGGTGCAGACCGAGAACGAGAGCCTGCTCCTGGTGAAGACGCTCCGCGGCCGGTGGGCGGAGCTGGAGCAGGCGGTGAAGGCCGCCCACCCTTATGAGGTGCCCTGCATCACCGCCGTCCCCCTGACCCGCGCTCACGAGCCCTTCGCCGCCTGGATCCGCGGCGAGGCCACCGGCGGCTGACCGTCCAGACCTTGGACGGTTTCGTCCAGAGGTTGGACGCCCGGTCCATGGTCAGTGCAGACCGCTGGTCCGGTGGGCCAGCCGGATGAAGGGTGAGACGGCGGCGTGATCCGACTTCGCTCAGAAGCTACGTCGGACAAGTTGCGGGATTCGTGATGCGGGCACCAGCTTCCTCCGGTTCATCCGACGAGTCCGATGGGTCCGAGACCGGTACCTTCCCGGGCACTGAAGGCGCCGCCGCCAGGCGGCG
>PXDE01000445.1 GCA_003566475.1 PVC group bacterium
CCCATGAGGCGCTTGCCAGCCCGGGACAGGTCCTCGATTTGCTTGGCCTCGGCCGGGGTGGGGGGCTGGCCGGGACTGGGGGCGACATAGTTGCCCAGCCCATAGCGAGGAAGATCGAGCTGATTGATGGTGCTGACCACGTCTTCGCAGTAGAGACGGCCATACTGGTCCTGCGGATCGCCCTCGTTCACGCGGAACTTCAGGGTCTTGGGGACGCGGGTCGGGAAGTAGGATCGGGTGCCGTCCTCGAAGGTCAGGTACTTCTGGTTCCGCTCCGGGTCGTGGTGGGCGTAGTTGTCCTGAATGAACGTGCGGGTCCGGCGGACGAGATAGAGGCGCATCAGCTCCCGCCAGTCGTCGGGGTGCTCGCTATGCTCGAAGGCGGCCAGGGACCGGATGGAGCACTGGTGCCGGGCGAGGAACTCCGTCTCCGAGACGTCCTTGAGCATCCGCTCGGGCCGGATGCCCAGATCCCGGTCCTCGGGAACAAAGAGCCGGAGCTGGCTGCCCAGGTCGAGGTAGCTCTTGTTGTAGGGGGTGGCGGAGAGCAGGATCACCCGGCTCTCGTTCTTCGAGATATAGTCGCGGATGGCCGCGTAGCGCTTGCCTTCGCGGTTGCGGAGGTTGTGGCTCTCGTCCACCACGACCAGGCGGTAGCGCCTGCACTCGGGGAGCTCGGCGATGGCCCGGGTGATGGACACCACCTTGGCGTGCAGCTTGTACTCCTCCCGGTAGTCCTCCCACATCCGGACCAGGTTCCTGGGGCAGATGATCAGGGTCTCGAGGTCGTGGTCCTCCTGGAAGATCCGGGCCACGGCCGTGGCCATGAGGGTCTTGCCGAGGCCGACCACGTCCCCGATCATCACGCCCCGCCGCTTATTCAGGTGGTGGGCGGCGATCTTAACCGCCGCGACCTGGAAATCGAACAGCCGGTTTCCGAACTCCTTGGGGATCCGGAACTCGGTGAGACCGGCGCGGGCCTCCTGGGAGAGGCAGTACGCCATCTTGAGGTAGATGTGGTAGGGCAGCACCGGCGTTTCGCGGGCCCAGCTCGTCTCGATGATCTCCACGAGTTCCTGGGAGATGTCCAGGCACCAGCGGTCATTCCAGCGGTCCTCGAACCACTGGGCCAGCTTCCGTGCGGCGTCGTGGTCGAGGACGTCCACATTCAGCTCCCCCTGCCGGGAGAGCCCGGCCATGGTGAGGTTGCTGCTGCCGAGGTATCCGACGATGGGGTTGATGGGGTCCGGCCGGAAGAGGAGGTAGAGCTTGGCGTGGAGGGGGTGCTTGACGAAGAGCTTCACCACCACCTTCCCGGCCTTGATCTGGTGGGCCAGGCGGCGCAGTCCGGCCTCGTCCTCGCCGGTGGGGGCGCCGTAGCAGAGCTGGTCCCGGAACTCCTCGGCCAGACGGCGCCGGATGCGCAGAGCCGTCGCGTTGTCCATCCGGGAGGTGGTGTCGGTGAGGCTGAGGGCGGAGCGCAGCTCCTCGTCGGGCAGCCTCTGCATGCCAACCAGGAGGCGGCAGCAGTGGCCTTCGCCCCCGGGCCAGGCCTCCACGTAGTCGTGCAACCGCCTCCAACCCCGGAGGTTGAAGTAGCCCACGCAGAAATCGGCGCGGCTGGACAGGCCCAGCGTCTGCTGGAGGGCGGGCAGCAGGCTGTCCTGGATGTTGTCGAAAATGCGGGGCATGGCGATGGGCGGTGCGGATGTCCCCGAGACGTTACCAGAGCACGCTTCGCGAGCGAAGCCCGTTGTCTGGACCCGGTGCGGCGTACAGATTCTGGCGGTGCGCTGGCGAGATGTAAGGAGGCTGCAACCGCCGCAACTATCAATTTGACCCGGATTGATAGTAGATTGATGGTTCTGTAACTCTTGGGACGGCCACTTCCCCTTCATGGGTCGGGTTCCAGCGCCGGCCTCCGGTGGCCATGTGCTCTCTCCCGCTCTGCTTGACGCTTCGGCAGCGAGACCGGATGCTCGGCGGATGGAATCCGGAACTTCAGGGCGGGCTCGGCCAGGCCGCTTCATCAAGGTCTGCGGCGTCACCTCGGCGTCCCAGGCGCAGGCGGTGTCGGCGCTGGGGCCGGACGCGGTGGGGTTCATTTTCTGGGCCCGGTCAAAGCGGGCGGTCTGTCCCAAGGACGTGGGCGGCTGGGAGACCGCGCCCGGCGTGCTCCGGATCGGGGTGTTCGTGGATCCGGAACTCGCCGAGGTCGAAGCGGCCCGCGAGGCGGCGCGGCTGGATGGGGTGCAACTCCATGGCGGGGAGACCCCCGAGTTCTGCCGGGCCGTGGGTAGCCGGGTGTGGAAGGCGCTGCACGACGACGACCAGACGCCGGATCGGGCGGCCGCCTATCCCGTTGACGCCGTGCTCCTGGACACTAGAGTGGGCGCCCTTCCCGGAGGCACCGGACAGACCGGCGACTGGGACCGGGCCGCCGCGCTGGTCCGGGGGACGAGGGTTCCGGTCATCCTGGCCGGCGGCCTCGGGCCGGGGAACCTCGGGGACGCCATCCGCCGCGTGAACCCCTGGGGCGTGGATGTGAACTCGGGCGTCGAGGTGTCGCCCGGGATGAAGAATCTCCATCAGGTGGAAGAGGCGATCGCGATATGCCGGGCAAGCTGAGTCAACCGGACCGCCGCGGGTTCTTCGGACCCTACGGCGGGATGTTCGTGCCGGAGACGCTGATGGCCCCGCTCCAGGATCTGGACCGGGCCTACCGCGCCGCCCGGCGCGATGCCGCGTTCCGGCGCGAGCTGAGCCAGACCCTGCGCGACTTCGTGGGGCGTCCCACCCCGCTCTACTTCGCGGAACGGCTCTCCGGGGAGGTGGGCGGACCCCGCATCTACCTCAAGCGGGAGGACCTCTGCCACACCGGCGCCCACAAGATCAACAACAGCCTCGGCCAGGCCCTGCTGGCCCGGCGGATGGGCAAGCGGCGGATCATCGCCGAGACCGGCGCGGGCCAGCACGGCGTGGCCACCGCCACCGTGTGCGCGCGGTACGGGATGGACTGCGTCATCTACATGGGCGAGGTGGACATGGAGCGCCAGGCCCTCAATGTCTTCCGCATGCGCAGTCTGGGCGCCGAGGTGGTGCCGGTGACCGCCGGCGAGCGCACGCTCAAGGAGGCGATCAGCGAGGCCATGCGCGACTGGGTGACGAATGTCCGCACCACCCATTACATCCTGGGGTCGGCCCTCGGCTCGCATCCGTATCCGATGATGGTTCGCGATTTCCAGAGCGTGATCGGCCACGAGGCCCGGACCCAGATCCGGCGGGCCGAAGGACGGCCGCCCGCCGCCCTCGTGGCCTGCGTGGGCGGGGGGAGCAATGCCATCGGTCTGTTCCACCCCTTCCTCAAGGATCCCGGCATCCGGATGATCGGCGTGGAGGCGGGCGGCCTGGGCCTCCGCCCGGGACGGCACGCGGCCCGGTTCGCGGGCGGCCGGGTGGGCGTGCTCCAGGGCACCCGCACCTGGCTGCTCCAGGACCGCTTCGGCCAGATTCTCAACACCCATTCGGTGAGCGCGGGCATGGACTACGCGGCGGTGGGGCCCGAGCACGCCTGGCTGCGCGACCTCGGCCGCACCGAATATGCCGCGGTCCGCGACGAGGCGGCGGTGGCCGGATCCGACGCGCTCTGCCGCCTCGAGGGCATCCTGCCCGCCCTCGAGAGCGCCCACGCCATCGCCTGGCTGCTCGAGGCGGGCGCCGCCCTGGGCCGGGACGTGCCGGTCATCGTCAACCTCTCCGGCCGGGGCGACAAGGACGTGCAGCAGGTCGCGGCCTGGAAGGAGGCCCGGCGGCAACGCGGGCGGACATCGGCATGAGCCCGGCCAGCATGACCGGCCATGGCCGGGGGGAGGCCCGGCGCGGCGGCGTCCGGGCCTCGGTCGAGGTGTCCTCGGTCAATCGAAAGCAGCTCGATATCCAGGTCCGGTGCGACCGGGCCCTGGAAGGGCTGGTCCCCCAGGTCCAGGAGGAGGTGGCCCGGCGCATCACCCGCGGCCGGGTCCAGGTCCAGATCGGCTGCGCGGGCGACAGCCCGAAGTTCCGTCCCGAGATCCGGGTGGACGAAGCCCTGGCCGGGGCCACCGCCGAGGCCCTCGCCCGCACGGCCGAACGGCTCGGCCTGAGCGCGGACCTGTCCGCCCGCGACCTCATCGCCTGGCCGGGCGTGGTGACGGTAGTGCCTCACGAGGCCACCACCGAGGACGCCTGGCCCGCGGTGCGCGCCGCCCTCCGGCAGGCCCTCAAGGCGCACGGGGCCCTGCGGCGGACCGAAGGCGAGGCGCTGGGCCGCGATCTCCTCGGCCGGGTGGAAACGCTGCGCAAGCTGGTCGGCCGCATGGAGGCCCGGGTGCCGGCCGTGCGGGAGCAGCTCCGCGAGCAGATGCGCCGCCGCATCCGCGAGGCCGGGGTCGATCTCGCCGACGACGACGAACGGCTCCGCAAGGAGATCGCCTTCCTGGCCGAACGGTCGGATGTGGCCGAGGAGCTGACCCGGCTGGCCAGCCACTTCGACCAGGCCGCCCGGCTCCTGCGCGGCCGGGCCCCCGTCGGACGCACCCTGGACTTCCTGTGCCAGGAGATGCTGCGCGAGCTGAACACCATCGGCAGCAAGTCCGCCGACCTGGGGATGACGCGCCGGGTGATCGAAGGCAAGGCCGAGCTGGAGCGCCTGCGCGAGCAGGTGCAGAATCTGGAATGATCGAGCTTCCCCCCTGTCCTCTGCTCATTGTGGTGTCCGGGCCCTCCGGGGTGGGCAAGTCCACCCTGTGCGACCGTCTGGTGAAGGAGCGTCCCCGCACCGTGTATTCCATCTCGTGCACCACCCGCCCCCCCCGCGCGGGCGAGGTGGACGGGCGCGAGTATCATTTCCTGTCCGAGGACGAGTTCGCCCGGCGGGTGGACGCGGGCGAGTTCGCCGAGCACGCGGTGGTCCATGGTGCCCGCTATGGCACGCTCGCCGAGACCTTGCGGTCCGAGGCTGTCCGGGGGCACGATGTGGTCATGGACATCGATGTGCAGGGCGCGGCCCAGCTCCGGTCCCGGATGGCCGCTCCGGACGCCCGGTCGGTCTGGCCGGGCGCCTACCTCGACGTGTTCATCGCCCCGCCGACCTGGGACGAGCTGGCCGACCGCCTGCGCGGTCGGGCCACCGATGGCGACGACGTCATCGCCCGCCGTCTCGACCGGGCCCGGGCCGAGCTGGACCGCTGGTCCGAATACCAGTACCTCATCGTCAACCGCGAGCGGGAGGATAGCTATCGCCAGCTCGACGCCGTGCTGACCGCCGAATCGCTGCGGGTGCGGGAAGGAGACCGGCCGTGAGCGCGAAGATTCTGCTGGGGGTGTCGGGGTCCATCGCCGCCTACAAGGCGGCCGACCTGGTCCGCCTCCTCCGGCGGCGAGGGTGGGAGGTGTCGGTGATGATGACCCGGTCCGCCACCGCCTACGTGGGGCCGCTCACCTTCCGGGCCCTCACCGGCCGCCCGGTGGCGGCGGGCGAGTTCCACGAGGAGGGCGAGCACATGTTCCTGCACATCGACCTCGCCCGCTGGGCCGATCTGGTGCTCGTCGCGCCCTGCACCGCGAACCTGCTGGCCAAGCTGGCCCACGGCCTGGCCGACGACATCGTCAGCGCCACCGCGCTCGCCTCGCGGGCCCCCCTCATGGTGGCCCCGGCCATGAACACCGCCATGTGGGAGAATCCGGCCACCCGGGCCAACGTGGCCACCCTGAAGGAGCGCGGGGTCCAGGTGCTCGACACCGAGGCCGGCGAGCTGGCCTGCGGGGAGGTCGGGGAGGGGCGGCTGCTCGCGCCCGAGGTCATCGCGGAGGCGGTGGCGGCGTTCCTCGCCGGCCGGTCCGGTCCGTAGGCATGCGCATCCTCATCACCGCCGGCCCCACCCGCGAGCCCATCGACCCGGTGCGGTTCCTCAGCAACCGCTCCACCGGCAAGATGGGATTCGCCATCGCCGCCGCCGCCGTCGCCCGCGGCCACGACGTGCACCTGATCTCCGGGCCGGTGGCGTTGGCCCCGCCGGAGGGGCTGGCCCGGTTCACCGCAGTCACCACCGCCGCCGAGATGCTGGACGCGGTGCGGGCGGGGCTGGCCGAGGCCGAGGTGCTGGTGATGTGCGCGGCGGTGGCCGACTACCGTCCCGCCACCGTGTCCGCGCGGAAGCTGAAGAAGGGCGAAGGGCCGATGGCGCTGCATCTCGAACGCACGGCCGACATTCTGAGCGAGGTCGCGCCGATGAAGGGAGACCGCGTGTTCGTGGGCTTCGCGGCGGAGACGGAGCGGGTGATCGAGGAGGCGTCGCGCAAGCGGCGCGACAAGGGACTCGACCTCATCCTGGCCAATGATGTGTCGTCGGCGGACGCCGGTTTCGCGGCCGACACCAACCGGGTGACGCTGATGGAGGCGGGCCGTGAGCCCGAGCCGTGGCCGCTCGCTTCCAAGGCCGAGGTGGCCGCCCGGCTGGTGGTGCGGATCGAGCGTATCGCCTCTTGCCTAGGAAAGTAGGCAAGGCAAAAAAACCATGGGAAAGGGTCACTTCCCATTGACGCGATCCGCTTGCCTTCGCGTAAGGTGGTGACAAGTCAGGATGGTTGCGGTCGCGTCCGGACGACCGGCCTAGCATCGGAAACCGGATGGGCGACGGAGCATCTCTGACCGCGGCGCGGACCCACGACGGGCCGTGTCAAGAGCAACCAGGGGCGCAACGCCCCGACAGGAGGGGGAGAGACATGGCAGCGAAGAAGAAAGCCGCGAAGAAGGCGCCGGCCCGGAAGAAGGCCCCGGCCAAGAAGAAGGTCGCGAAGAAGAAGGTGGCCAAGAAGGCCCCGGCCAAGAAGAAGGTCGCCAAGAAGAAGGTCGCCCGGAAGAAGGCTTCCCCGCTCGCGGCCAAGAAGAAGGCGGCCAAGAAGGCCCCGGCCAAGAAGAAGGCCGCCAAGAAGGCCCCGGCCAAGAAGAAGGCCGCCAAGAAGGCCCCGGCCAAGAAGAAGGCCGCCAAGAAGAAGGTCGCCAAGAAGAAGTAGGCCGCCGCTTCCGCAACTGTAACCGGTGCGGCCCCGGCGTCCTCGCGGCCCGGGGCCGCGCTGTATCCGGTTCTTGCCCGAACCGCCCTCCCGGGTGTAGGAGTCTGCCATGCGATGCCCCAAGTGCGGCCACCTCAAGGACAAGGTGGTGGACAGTCGGCTGGTCCAGCAGGGCGCCGTCATCCGCCGCCGCCGGATCTGCCAGGCCTGCGGCCACCGGTTCAGCACCTACGAGGAGGTGGTGCGGGTCAACCTCCGGGTGGTCAAGCGCGATGGCCGCCACGAGCCGCTGGACAAGCGCAAGCTCGCGGCCGGCCTCGAGCGGGCCTGCGAGAAGCGGCCGGTGAGCCCCGACCAGATCTCGGCCATGGTGGAGAGCATCGTGGGCGAGCTCGAGAACGAGTTCGACCGCGAGGTGCCCAGCACCGCCATCGGCCTCAAGGTGATGTCTCGCCTCGAGGAGATCGACGACGTGGCCTATGTCCGCTTCGCCAGCGTCTACCGCCGGTTCCGCGATGTGAACCAGTTCCTCAATGAGATCGAAGGCCTGATCGACCGCGAATGATCCCGCTCGACGCCGCCCCGTCCTGCCCCGCCCGCCTCCTCGCCCTCGAGGCGGTGGGAACCTTGCGGAAGTCCGGTGTGCCCCTTGATGCCGCCGCCGAGCAGGCGTCGGTGGCCGCCGCCTGGGCCTGGATCCATCGCGAAGGCACGCGCCCCGTGGACCCGGCACGGGTGGGCTGGGAGGCGGCCGCCGGGCTGGTGGCCTGCGGCGAGTCCGAATCCGCGGCCATGCTGGTGGACCGTCTGCCCCTGGCCCCCGCCCGCCGCCGGGCCCTGTCCGCGCTGGCCGGCATGGGCGCCGATCCCGAATGGGCCTGGCGCGTGGTCCGGGCCGGCGTGGTCTCGCGGCCCGGCTGGCCCGACCCCCGCCACGAGACGTGGTGGCGGATCGACGCCGCCCGGGTCGGCTGGGGCGGGGGAGAACGCCTGCCCCTGTTCGAGCGGCCGGTGTGGCGGTCGCTCCTGGAACGCCTCGCTCCGAGCTGGACGCCGGTGGAAGGTCAGGGCGGACTGGAGATCGCCGGCCGCTCGGGTTCCGACATCCGCTCCATGGCGGAGACTATCCTGGCTTCGCTGGCGAACCGCCATGGGTGGACCTCCGTTCCGGTGGTCCGTCTCCGCAGCCCGGTCGGCTCTCCCCCACAGGTCAGATCTCGTGCGCGCGCCCCGCGATCCTGGTCCGCCCGCTAAACCTAGATCCAGCAGTTGGCGATCATAGATTCTCGCAAACCACACGAAAAC
>PXDE01000549.1 GCA_003566475.1 PVC group bacterium
CAGGTCGCGGCCTCCCGGGTGCCCGACCCCGTCACCGCCGACAGCCTGGCCATGGTCCTGGGGGCCACCCTGTCGTGGGTGCTCGCGCCCTCGGCCGAGATCGCCCAGTCGCTCAAGCATTTCTACGGGCTGGGGTCGGAGAACATCGGGGAGATCATCCAGGCCCGGGGCGAGGAGGAGGAGGACGAGGCGGCCCGGGCCGTGCGCGGCCAGGACGTGTCCGAGGACGGCGCCGACGCGGGGATGATCAAGTTCATCAACCAGATCATCCTCGAGGCCATCCGCATGGAGGCCACCGACATCCACCTCGAGCCGTTCGAGAACCGGGTCCGGCTGCGGTTCCGGATCGACGGCGTGCTCCAGGAGATCCCGCTGCCCGAGAACATCCAGAAGCTCAAGCGGGCCATCGCCTCCTGCGTCAAGATCATGGCCCAGATGGACATCGCCGAGCGGCGCAAGCCCCACGACGGGCGGATCAAGGTCCGCATGAACCAGGAGGAGTTCGACCTCCGCGTCTCCGTGCTCCCCACCCGGTTCGGCGAGACCGTCAACATGCGGATCCTCAACCGCGAGAGCATGTTCATCGAGCTCGACCGGCTCGGCCTGCCCGAGAACCAGCTCCCGGCGGTCAAGCGGCTCATCGCCCTGCCCCACGGCATCCTCCTCCTCACCGGGCCCACCGGCAGCGGCAAGACCACCACCCTCTACGCCACCCTGTCCAAGCTCAACAACCGCGAGAACAAGATCATCACCGTTGAGGATCCGGTCGAGTACCAGATGGAGGGCATCAACCAGATCCAGGTCCACAGCCAGATCGGGCTCACCTTCAGCGCCTGCCTGCGCTCCATCCTCCGGCACGACCCCGACATCATCCTCATCGGCGAGATCCGCGACCAGGAGACCGCCGACATCGCGGTGCAGGCCTCGCTCACCGGGCACCTGGTGTTCAGCACCCTGCACACCAACGACGCCCCCAGCGCGGTCACCCGGCTCACCGACATGGGGGTCGAGCCCTATCTGGTCTCGAGCTGCATCGAGGGCATCATCGCCCAGCGGCTGGTCCGCCGCGTCTGCAAGGCCTGCAAGCAGGAGGTCGAGATCGAACCCGTGCTCTTGGACGAGGCCAAAGCCGTGGTGCCCGACCACCCGGGCGACTACACCTTCTGGGCCGGGCACACCTGTCCCGCCTGCAACTTCACCGGCTACAGGGGCCGCATCGCCATCATCGAGACCCTGGTCCTCGACGACGAGCTGCGATCGCTCATCGTCCAGGGCCGCCCCTCCAACGAGCTCAAGCGCCTGGCCGTGGAGGACAAGGGCATGGTCACCCTCCGCGAGTGCGGCTGGATGACCGCCCTCCGGGGCGTCACCTCCGCCGAGGAGGTCGTCCGCGTCGCCCGCAAGACCGACTACCGCCGCAAGCCCGGCGTGCTCATGGGGGTCTGATCCCTACGGGGATGCCCGGTCAGAGCGGCCATGCGCCGCTCGTCAGCACCAGCCGGGAAAACTCGAAGCCATTGACCAGAACAATGGGCTTCTTCCCCCCTTCCGTGGCTTCCCGCAGCGCGGCGTTCGAGAAGTGGCTCGTCGTCACGACCGCACCGCACGCGTAGGGCTGCAAGCTGCCCCGGAGTTCGGCCACCTCCTTCCGCCCCACCGTGTGGAGCCAGCGTTTCGCCTGAACCTGCAGCAGGAGATCGCGCAGCGGCCACATCCGTTCGCCGGCCAGAGCGGTGACATCAATGCCGCCATCCTGACTGTACTTCGTCACCTGCACCTCCCGGAAGCCAGACCAGATGAGCACGGACCGCACCAGGTGCTCGAACCGATCCGGAGGCAGGACCAGCATCTTCCGCCGGAGGCCCTCCATCTCCTCGGGGTCTGCCGGAGCCTCGGCTGACTCAGGGTCCGATGAGTCCGGCGCCACCACCGCGTCGTCCTCCTCCACGGGGTCCATGGTCTGCTGCTCCGCCACCAGATCCGCCATGAGCTTCCCGTCGTAGTCTGGAGCGACGGCGTCGAATCCCGAATGCACGCGGAACTCGAACACCCATACCGCCCGCAGGCCTCCCCGGACGTCCATCTGCCGTTCGTTGTAGTGCCGCATGAAGGTGAGAAGCCCAAGGAACCGCCAGCGGCGGGGACCGTGCCGCTTGCTCCGACGGCTTTCGATCAGTCGGAAAGCGTAGATGGGGAATCCTTCCTGCGGCTGGTCGAGAAGCCGTCCATTCCGGCCGCCGAGGGCTTGATCGCCCTCCTGACCCGCGCCGGTGTAGACCAGCACGTCCCCTTCCACCCGGTCATGGTAGGGGTTCTCTGCCGCGATTCGCGCGGTCGGATCGGAGGTAAGCAGGACGGCGCGCCGCACCGTACCATCCGCGTTGACCTTTACCCGAATCCCGCCCGCGTTTCCCACGGACAGAGCCCGATAGATCTCCTCGTGGGTGTATAGGTCCCCAGGGCGAAAGACGCTCATGCTGCTCCGCTTCCATTGGCAGATCCGGTTGACCAGACAGCCTACCGTCGCGTCGCCGCCCGAGGCAACCCGAATCCAGGCGCCCCGCTCATTCGCAGGTGTTCCCGGATGGAAACGAACACATCCGCCGGCACAGGCCCGGCTGCGGTCATCGATGGAATCTTCTCGACCCTGCGGCGGCATCTGACGTGGGACGGACAGCCTGTCCTCCGTAGCCTTTGGCGAAGGAGGATCCTCGTCCGTCCTGCGAAGGCGCCGCGCCTGGATGGTCCCTGGCCCGTGTTTCACGCCACCCCAAGGGCGTTGCAGGCTCTGGGCATCGCGGAGACGGACGAGGATCCTCCTTCGCCAAAGGCTACGGAGGACAGGCTGTCCGTCCCACGACGGGGACCGGCCACGTCCGCCTGGGCGAGATCGGCGTCCGGCTTGCGTGCGGAGTTGGGCGTCCGCGCTTGTCCGGAGCGGGGGGCGGCCCTAGCCTAGCCGGTAGCCATGCGCCGTTGCTCCCGCGCCATCCTGACTGCGACCGCCGCCGTCGGCCTGCTGACGTCGGTCCATGGTGACGTGCGGGCCGAGGAGCCGGAGGCGCGTACGGCGGTTGCCTACGACGTCCGCATCGAGGGCATCCCCGGCCGGTTCCTGCGACGACGGGCGCTGCGGCGTCAGGCCGAAGGGCTGTCGAACCTGGTCCGGTTCGCGGATCGGCCGCCCGCCACCCTGACCCAGCTCCGCCATCGGGCCCGTCAGGACATCCCGCGGATCGAGGCCCTGCTGCGCAGCGAGGGCTGGATGGCCGCGACGGTGGCGGTGGACATCGATGAGGAGGCCGAGCCGGTCCGGGTGACCCTGCGCGCCGATCCCGGTCCCCGGCACACCGTGGGCGATCTCCGCCTGGAGCCGGCCCCGGACACCACCCTTCCCCGGGGCGTGCGGGCACGGCGGCGACTGACCGGCCAGACCGCCGACACCCCGCGGCTTCAGGCGGAGGAGCGCCGGATCCTCCGGGCCATCCAGGAAGGCGGACACCCGTGGCCCGCCCTGACCGCCCGCGAGGTCCGGGTCCGCGAGGACGTGGCGGAGGTGGAGGTGACCTGGACCGTGGATCCCGGGCCGACCGCCGTCTTCGGCCCGCTCGACATCCGGGGACTGGTCCGCGCGGGGGAGCGGTTCGTGGCCTACCGGGTGCGTTGGGACGAAGGCGATCCGGTCCGGCCCGGGGCCATCCGCGACACCGAAGCCGCCCTGCTGGCCTCCGGGCTGTTCTCGTCGGTCCGGGTGCGGCCGGATGCCCCGCCCCAGGCCCGGCCCGACGCCCTGCCCATGGTGATCGAGCTGGCCGAGCGCAAGCCCATGACCGTGCGCGTCGGCCTGGAGTATCAGTCGGACATCGGGTTCGGCGGCCGGTCGTCCTGGGAGCACCGCAACCTGTGGGGGGACGGGGAGCGGCTGGAGGTGTCGGGCCGGGTGTCCGAGAAGAAGAACGAGGTGGCCTCGGGGCTTTCGTTCCCCGACCTGCTGGGCCCCGACATCCGACTTGATTTCAGCCTCGGCTACCTGGAGGAGTCACCCGACGCCTACGAGCGCCGCACCTCGGTGGGCACGGCCACCGTCACTTGGGAGATGGCGCCCCGATGGACCCTGACCGTGGGCGTGGGCATCGAGTCCTCGCGCATCATCGAGGCGGACGGCCGGCGCACCGCCCACTGGCTGGCCTTCACCCCGGTCGGCCTCGAGTACAGCGACCGCGACGATCCGCTCGATCCCACCCGGGGCTGGCGGATCGCGGGCAAGGCCACCCCCTACGTGGATCTCGAGGGCGACCAGGGGTTCACCCGCCTCGAAATCCACGGCGCCCACTACGTCCCGCTCAGCCGCGACCCCCGCCTCACCTTCGCGGTGCGCGGGATGTCGGGGGTGCTCAGCGGCACCGCGCTGTCGAAGATCCCCGCCAACCTGCGCTACTACGCGGGCGGCGGCACCTCGATCCGGGGCTACGCCTACCAGTCCATCGGCGCCGACGATCTCGACCCGCCCACCGGCGGAAACGCCCTCGTCGAAGGGAGCGCCGAGCTGCGCGTGCAGTTCGCCCGCTGGGGGTTCGTGGCCTTCGCCGACGCGGGCGACGTGTTCGACCGCGACAACCCCGCCCGCACCGTGGACGTACGCTGGAGCTCCGGCCTCGGCATCCGCTACGCCACCCCCATCGGCCCGCTCCGCATCGACGGGGCGGTGCCCGGCCGCCGCCGCCGCCAGGACGATCCCTGGCAGATCTACGTGAGCCTCGGCCAGGCCTTCTGACCATGACCGCCCCCAACACCAGAACGCCTTCCGCCCGCCGGCCCCGCCGTTGGCGCCGGCGTCTGTTCCGGTGGCTCTTCCTGCGCCCATTGCTGATCCTCACCCTTCTGGTCCTGGCTGCACACGCCCTGTTCGAGACCGAACGGGGTCGGGCCATCCTCGAATACGAGGTCAACCGACAGCTTCGGAGCGACGACCTCACCGTCCGCATCGAAGGGCTTTCCGGTCTGCCCTGGGATCCCCGGGCCGACCGCCTGACCGTGGCCGACGCCGAGGGGGTGTGGCTCGACGCCGCGGACATCCGGCTGGAATGGGCGGTGCGCCCCCGGGCCCGCGAGATCGCCCTGCTGGCCGGGTCGGCCGAGCGGGTGCGCATCGACCGGCCGCCTTCCGTCCCCGACCGGCCGCCCCGGGAACCCGCCGAGCCCTTCCGCACCGCGTGGACGGTCGGCCTCCACCAGCTTCGGATCGGTCGGCTGGAACTGGGGCCCGATCTCGGGATTCCGGAAGGGCTCGGCCCGCTGGGCGTGCGGGGCCACGCCGGCTTCGAGGACGGCCGGTGGTTCGGCGGCGTGGCAGTGTCGCGGACGGAGGCGCCGGGTGACGAGATCCGGGCGACGGCCGAGGTCCGGAGCGACCAGGTGCGGGTCCATGCGGACGGCGAGGTCGATCTGGCCTGGCTGGCCGACGGGCTGCCCCGCGCCCGTCTCCGGCTGCGCGGCCAGGGGCCGCCGGAAGCCTGGCGGGCGGAGGTCCACCTCGATGGCGAGGGATGGGGCCGTGCCGAGCTCGGGGCGGATTTCGCCATGGACGGCGAGCAGATTCGGGTCCGGATCGAAGGGGAGGCCCGCTCCCCGTGGTTCGAGACCTGGGCGATCGGATCCCCGGTGCGGATGGGGCTGGACGCCCGCAGCGAGGCCCCCTGGCGGCGCGTGGAACTGGAGGGTCTGTCCCTAAGCGCCCGGGCCGGGGAGATGACGGCCTCCGGGTGGATCGAGCCGGCCGCGGCCTCCACCGCCCTCCGGGCCCACCTGGCTCTGCCCTGCCTGGAAACGGCCTGGCTGGGGACCGGTCTGCCCCCGGACATCGACCCCCGCGACCTCCGGATCGACGCCGAGCTGGCCGGAAGCTGGCCGGCCGGGCTGCACGGGTTCGTGGCCGCCCGGGCCGAGACCGACCTCGGCCCCTGGTTCGCCCTGACCGCGCTCGAGGCGGCGGCGGACACCTGGGCGGTGTCCGACCTGCTGGCCCGGGGGCCGGGAATCAGCCTGCGGGCCTACGCGGTCCATGGCGAGGAGCCCCTGCAGGCCGAGGCCCGGATCGACATCCCGGACCTGGCAGCCCTGGCCCCCTGGCACGGGCGGGAGGATGTGGCCGGCTCGGCCTCGCTCACCGTCGGCGGCGGTCGCGCCGAGGGCCAGCCGCTGCGGATCCACGCCGGCCTCACCGACCTCGCCGTGGCCGGATTCGCGCTGACCTCGGCCGATGTGCTCGCCCGGGTGGACGACTGGACGGAAGCGCCCGAAATCGAGGCCAGGCTCCGGACCCGCGAGGCCCGATGGGGCGAGCGGCCGGTGCCCGACCTCGCCGGACACCTGTCCGGCACCCCGGCCCGAATCGACTGGGACCTCGCGGCCCGTCCGCCTCCGGGCTGGCCCGAGGCCTCCGCCGGCGGGGCGGTCTCCCGCGACGACGCGGGGTGGGCGGGAGAGCTGAACCGCCTTCACCTGGCCTGGAACGGGATCGAAGGCGACCTGGCCGAGCCATCCGTCTGGACCTGGCACGACGGGCGCCTGGAAATCCCGCCCTGGGAATGGATGGCCGACACCATGCGCATCCGGGGCGAGACCACGCTGGAGGAGGGGCGCGTCGACGCCCGCGTCCGCCTGGACGGGTTCCCGGTGGCCCTGCTTCCTCCGGGCATCGCGGAGCGGGCCCGGGGCGACCTGTCGGGCCGGGTGATCGTGGCCGGGCCCCTGGCCTCGCCGGCGGTGGCCTGGCAGGCCGACCTGACCCGCCTGGAGTTCGCCACGCCGATCCTGGCCGGGCTCGATCCGTTCCATGTCCGCACCGAGGGCACCTTCCATCCGGATCGAGTCTCGACTTCGCTGGCGGTGGAGCACGCCGATCTGGGGCATGTCGCGGTGCGGGTGGCCGGCCCCTGGCCGGAGGAGGGCCTCGGCCCCTGGCTCGACCGCCTCTGGGAGCTTCCGGGAGAGGCCGGGCTCGACGTGGACCTCCGCCTCGCCGCCCTCAACGAGCTCCCCGCCCTGGCCGGCCAGGATCTCCGGGGACGGGTGTTCGGGCGGGTGATCCGCCGCCAGCGGCCGGGCGCGGAGGCGGCCGACTGGGAGGGCGGGCTCGATGTCGTCGGACTCGGCTACGAGGCCTACGGCATCGGCGCCCTGCTCCGCGACGGCCGGGGACGCCTGGAGGCGTCGGACCAGAAGCTCGACCTCCGCGAACTGGTGCTCCGCGACGGTGGCGACGGCCGGGTGGCCCTCTCCGGCTCGGTGGGCCTGCGGCCGCTGTTCCCGTTCGAGGCCACGGCCACGGCGACGGGGTTCGAGGTCATCCGCCGTCCCGACGCCCAGGCCCGGCTTTCCGGCCGGCTAGGCCTGACCGGCGACCTCGACGGGGCCGAGGTGGAGGGTCGGCTGGAGGTGCGGGATGTGCTCGTCGACATCGCGCAGATCCCGCCGTCGCCTCCGCCGGTCATCGCCGACTACCGCGCCGAGCCGGAGCCCGACGTCCCCGAGGAGGAGGACGAGGGCGTCGGCCCCTGGCTACGGGGCCGGATCCGGCTCGACATCCCGGGCCCCGTCCACGTCCGCGGGCCGGGCCTCGATATCGAGGCCGACGGCGGGCTGGACCTGGTCCAGGAGGGGGCCGGATGGAGCGTCACCGGCCAGGCCCAGGCCCGGCGCGGGTCGTTCCTCTTCTTCAGCCGCCTCTTCCGCATCGAGTCCGCCGTGCTCCGGTTCGACGGGGTGGTGCCTCCGGATCCGCTGCTCGAGGTCGAGGCCCGCTACTCCCGGGCCGACCTGGACGCGACGCTGCGGGTGACCGGACGCCTGGACCGGCTGACCATGGCCCTCTCCTCCGATCCCGCCCTGCCCGAGGACGAGATTCTGTCCCGGATCCTGTTCGGCCGGGGGGTGGCGGGGCTCACCGCCCTCCAGGCCGTGCAGCTCGGCCTGGCCGCCCGCAGCATGGCCGGCGAGGACGCCGCCCTCGGATTCATGGAGCGGACGCGGGTCCTGCTGCGGGTGGACCAGCTCGAGATCCGCGAGGCCGGGGCCGAGGCCTCCGAGCCGGAACTGGTGGCCGGCAAGCAGGTGTCCGACCGCGTGTACCTGCAAGTCCACCAGGGCCTCTCCGCCGAGGGCACCGGCCGCCTGACCCTCGAATACGAGATCCACCGCAACCTCCCCGCCGAAACCTCCGCCGCCCCCAATCTCCGCCCCGGCTTCGGCCTCAACTGGCGCCTCGACTTCGGCACCCTCAAACCCCGCGGGCGATGATCCCGGCCTCGATCCAGGCCGCTCTGGCCTCGCGGAGGGCCGCGCCCCGGTGGGA
>PXDE01000414.1 GCA_003566475.1 PVC group bacterium
CCGACGGCAACCGCCCCAGCCGGGGATGAAGCCCAGCGTGGCCTCCGGCAGCCCGAACCGGGCCTCCGGAGTCGCGAAGATCAGGTCGCAGCCCAGCGCGAGCTCCAGTCCTCCGCCCAGGGCAAAGCCGGTGACCCGGGCCACGGTGGGGCAGGGGAGATCCTCCAGCCGATTCACCACCTGGTGTCCGCAGCGCACCCAGGGGACGATGGACGCCTCCGTGGTCTCGCGGAGGGCGTGCAGGTTGGCCCCCACGCAGAAATACTTCGCCGAGGCGCTCTCCACCACCAGCAGCCGGGGCGGGTCCGCTTCGACGCGGGCCAGGGCCTCGTCCAGCGCGTCGAGCACCGTGGGATCGAGGGTCGGCGGCTTGCCTTCCGGGGGGATCAGCCGCAGCCGGGCGGCGGCGCCCATGCGGACAAGGTCCACACGTGTGGAGGAGGGGCTCATACGATGTGGTCCCGGAGTCGGCGCAGGGCGGCCTTGCGGTCGCCGTCGCGGATCGCGTCCACGATGCCCCGGTGTTCCTGGAAGCTCTCCACCAGCGAATGATGCCGGGAGTAGCGCAGAAACATCCGGGAGATCACGGGCAGCCAGACCGGGACCAGCGAGCCTCCGTCGGCGGAGGCCACGATTCGGCGGTGGAAGGCCATGTCCAGCGCCACCACGGACTCCAGATCCTCCTTCCGGCAGGCGGGCTCGTAGTCGGCGAGGTTCCGGGCCAGGCGGTCCGGCAGGTCCGGGGTCGGGTGCTGGAACCACCGGTCCAGGGCATCGGCCTCGAGGGTGCGCCGGACGCGGACCAGGGTCCGGCGCTTGAACGGCGAGGGCGCGTCGGCCACCCGCACTCCGGCGAAGGGCCGGGCAACCAGCAGGCCCTCCTGGGTGAGCTGCAGGAACGTGTCGCGCAGGGGCCCTCGGCTGATCCCCAGCTCCCGGGCCAGCGGCTCCTCGCGCAGCGGTTCGCCCGGGGCCAGGGTGCCGGCCAGGATGCGGGCGCGAAACCGTTCCGCCAACTGCTCGCGCAGGCCCAGGACAAGGGTGGTCTCCATCCCGCGCAGGCTGCCCCACCCGGCTTTGTATTGTCAACAATCGACGATCCAATTCCTTGGCCCGAACGGTTCGGCCCCGGAGAGTTTTAACCGCGAATGGACGCCCAACCCACCCCGGCCTTCGGCCCCCCCTCCAAGGGAGGGGATGGACGCGAATCGAGAGGGGGGGAGGAAGGGGGGAGGGGGAAACAAGCATCGAGCATCAGATGCCGAAGGGGCCAGCCAGTACCTCGCTGTTCCCGCAGGGCGGGACGAGGCCGCATGTGTGGTGCCTGACTGGAGGAAGTCTCGACTATGGCTTCTCTTCCGCCTGGGAGGCTCGTTCCATGCGCGGTCCGCTGTCACAGACAGCGGACTACTGGGTGCGAAGCTCCGCTGTGGGCGCGTCTCCCGCAGCGTTCCCTGCGTCACCTGAATCCTTGGCGGATTCAGCTACGCGCAGGCCCTCCCCGTAGCTGGACGCACCAGCGTTCAGCCGACTGCGGGGACGACCCCGGTATGCGCGAAGCTCCGCGGCGGTCGCGGCTACCGCGTCGTTCCCGGCGACGGCCAAAGCCTGGGCGGCTTCGGCTACGGGGAGGCGGCCCGCTGCGCGAGCCTCGCGCCCCCGTGGCCCGGGCATCTTGCCCGGAGCCGAGGGAGATCCAGCCCCGATCCGGCCTCGAAGGGCGCTTCCGCCGACCGTGGTCGTTCCGGGATCGTGCCTCGCTCGGGCACGGGCTGGAAGCGCCGTGCCACGTCGGGGACATCGTGTTGGCGAGCGGTGGTTGGTGGAGGGCAGCGTGCATGGGTGACTCGGAGCAATGGAGCGCGGGTCGGGCGCAGGGCCATACGCCTGGTCGAGGGCGAGCCAAGGCCGCGTGATCCCTCTGGCGAGGGAAACGCGGTCTCGGGACGGTGTCGCGCGGGGTGAGGAGGCGATACGGCCCGGTGAGTCAGGAGAGTTCGCGGTGAACGCCGGGCCTTGATCCACCCATGCCACCGCAGTCCATGGGAACCCGCGCCGCGCCGCAGGGACCGGAGGAAGCGGAAGGAATCCGCTTCTACGGGGGCGTTCCGTAGCCGAACGCGCCGAGCGTTTGGCCGCCCGAGGGGACGAGCCCGGTCGGCGCAAAGCTCCTCAAGAGGCGCGTCCCCGGCTTCGCTCCCTGCCTCATCCACGGCCTTGGCGGCCGCGGCTACGGGCGGTCCCCTCCCATATCCTTGTCCATCCCCTCCTCGGCGTGTCGCGGCGTAGCCTTGCGAAGCCGGAAGGGGTGCCCGGAGGGCGGGGTGGGTTGGGTGTCCATCCGTGGTTCCTCCACTTCTCCAGACGCGTCCCCCGCTGCCCGTATCGCGCATCCCAGATCCCGTTCCGCCCATTGACACCCATCCTCTCCCAGCGTAGGGTACCGCCCATGTCAGCCCACCGTCCATCCTTCCGCCGCGCGGCCCGGCTCCGCCGGGCGCTTCGGCTTGCACTGCGCCCCCTTCGACTTAGCAGGGGGGCGAGGGGATCGGACCGGTCCTGACGAATCCGCGGATTTCGTTCGGCTTCCACCCATCGCCCCCGGAACGGCGATGGGTTTTCTGTTTCTTGGGTTTGACCTTTTTCCCGAATGCGGGTCCAAATCAGACGAAAGGATATCGAGATGAGCACGAACGAAGCGAAACGTGACGACAGGAACCGGGTGGTGATCTTCGACACCACCCTGCGCGACGGCGAGCAGTGTCCGGGCGCGAGCATGAACCGGGCCGAGAAGCTCCAGGTGGCCCGGCAGCTCGCCCGGCTGAAGGTGGACATCATCGAGGCGGGGTTCCCCATCGCCTCCCCCGACGACTTCGCGGCGGTGCAGGCCATCGCCTCGGAGATCGAGGGCCCCCGCATCGCGGGACTGGCCCGCTGCCTGGAGAAGGACATCGTGGCCGCCGGGGAGGCGGTGAAGCCGGCCGGCGACCGGGCCCGTGTCCATGTCTTCCTGGCCACGTCGGCCATCCACCGGCAGTACAAGCTGCGCAAGGCGGAGGCGGAGATCATCCGGCTCGCCGTGGAGGGGGTTCGGCAGGCCAAGACGTACGTGGACGACGTGCAGTTCAGTCCCGAGGACGCCTCGCGCACCGAGCCGGAGTTCCTGGCCGAGGTGTGCGCGGCGGTGATCGAGGCCGGGGCCACCACCGTGAACATCCCGGACACCGTGGGCTACGCGGTGCCGGAGCAGTTCGGCCCGCTCATCGGCTACCTGAAGCAGCACGTGCCGGGGATCGACGGGGTGACCATCCATGTGCACTGCCACAACGACCTGGGGCTGGCCGTGGCCAACTCGCTGGCGGCGGTGCAGCACGGGGCCCGCGGAGTCGAGTGCACCGTGAATGGCCTGGGCGAGCGGGCGGGCAACTGCTCATTGGAGGAGTTCGTGATGGCCCTGCGCACGCGGGCCGACGCCTACGAGGGGCTGTGGACGGGCGTCGAGTCCCGCGAGATCCACCGGTCCAGCCGGCTGGTGAGCCAGCTCAGCGGGATGGTGGTGCAGCGCAACAAGGCCATCGTGGGGGCCAACGCGTTCGCCCACGAGTCGGGGATCCACCAGGACGGGATGCTCAAGGAGCGCTCGACCTACGAGATCATGCGGCCGGAGGACGTGGGCATCTCGGGCACGGAGCTGGTGCTGGGCAAGCACTCGGGGCGGCACGCCTTCAAGGCCCAGTTGGCCAAGCTGGGGTTCGTCCTGTCCGGGGAGGAGCTGGAGCGGGCCTACGCCGACTTCATCGCCCTGGCCGACAAGAAGAAGAGCGTCTATGACGACGACCTGGTGGCCATCGTCCAGGAGCGCATGGAGGAGACGCCGGAGATGTACCGGCTGGACTATCTCCATGTGTCCACGGGAACGGTGCCCACGGCCACCGTGCGGGTGGTGAAGGGCGAGGAGTCGTTCCAGGACGCGGCCACCGGCGACGGGCCGGTGGACGCCGCCTTCCGGACCCTGGAGCGGGTGTGCGGGGTCAGCGGCAGGCTGCTCGACTACTCGATCCAGGCGGTGACCAAGGGCAAGGACGCCCTGGGCGAGGCCAGCCTGCGGGTCTCGTTCGACGACGGCCCGGCCGTCCACGCCAAGGCGGCCAGCACCGACATCATCGAGGCCAGCGCCAAGGCCTACCTCAACTGCCTCAACCGGCATCTGCTGGGCAGCAAGCCCGCCGGCGACGCCGCCGCCGCCGAGGCCAAGGGGGCGGTCTGACCGCGCCCGGGCCGAACCTTCCCGGTCCCGGCGGACCCGACCGTATCGACGGCCGGACCCGGATCTACGCCGTGCTGGGGCATCCGGTAGCACATTCGCTGAGCCCGCGCATGCACAACGCGGCCTGGGCCGCGCTGGGGCGCAACGCGGTCTATGTGGCGTTCGATGTGGCCCCGGAGCGGCTGATGACCGCGCTGGAGGGCATGCGGGCGCTCGGGTTCGGCGGAGTGAACCTCACCGTGCCTCTGAAGGAGACGGCGTACGAGGGCATCCCCGACCGCGACCCGTCGGCCGAGACGGTGGGGGCGGTGAACACGGTGGAGTTCACCGCCGATGGCCTGCGTGGCCACAACACCGATGGCCACGGCATTCTGGCCGCGCTGCGCGAGGCGTTCGGGCTGGCCGATCTGCGCTCGGAATCGGTCCTGGTGCTGGGCAGCGGCGGGGCGGGGCGGGCGATCGCCCTCACCCTCGCCGAGGCCGGCGCGCCGGCGATCCGGGTCACCAGCCGGTCGGGCACCCGGTCGTGGGCCCTGGCCGGCGAGCTGAAGGCGCGGTTTCCGGACCTCGAGGTGGAGGCGGTGACGCCGGGGACGGAGGCCGGGGCGGCCCGGGAGGCCACGCTGATCGTCCAGGCCACGCCGGTGGGCCTGCATGCGGGCGATCCGTCCGCGCTGCCGCCCGAGGCGTTCCACGAGGGGCATCGGGTGCTCGACACCGTGTACTCGGCCCCGCTCACGCCGACCCTCGAGGCGGCGGCCTCTCAGGGCGCGGCGGTGGCCAACGGGTTGGGCATGCTCCTGCACCAGGGCGTGCGGTCCTTCGAGATCTGGACGGGCGTCACCCCCCCGGTGGACGTCATGCGGCGGGCCCTCGAGACAGGGTTGGCCGGGCGATGACGCGCTCCGTGGAGCAGACAATTACGACTCCATGGCGACGTGCAACCACGAATGGACACGAATGCACACGAATGGATTGGTTTGCCGGAAGCGTGCCGCGCACGGAGCTGGATTCGGCCGTTGACCCTGCTCTGAGAAGCGCTGAAGGATGCCGCTCTGCCTCGCAGACTCGGTCGAGCGGCCGCCACAGGACGTTGGGGGCTGCCGTGGCGTCTCCGTGCCCCCATCCGGCTGAGTCCAATGGCTCAGCGGTGGGGACTGACCAGACCTGCTGCGACCCCTCCGGGGTCGGTCCCATGCTGGGGCACGAGATCCGGGGGTGTCGCTCCGCTTACCCCCGGCTAATGGCCTGCGCACCCCTCCGGGGTGGCCGGAGCCCATGCGACCCCAGAGGGGTCGAAGCGATTAGCCGGGGGTCGAGCGACGCGACACCCCCGGAACCCGTTCTCCTCAACGTCCGACCCCGGAGGGGTCGCAGCAGGCACGTGTCGTGCGCCAAGGCCGATCTACCCCCTCGGCGAGCCCCCGCGACCTCTGTAGTCCGGTTGGTTGCGGCGGGTAACCGCGCCGGGTCCATTCGTGGGTACGCCGCATTGAACTGGCCCGGTCCGCGTGTTTCGGGGGTCGGGTCATGAGGCTGTTCTCGAGGAGAGCACCAAGGCGGCTGGGGCTGGCCCTGGGCAGTGGGGGGGCGCGGGGACTGGCGCATCTGGGGGTGATCAAGGTGCTCCGCGAGGAGGGGCTGACCCCGCACGTCGTGGCCGGAACCAGCATGGGCGCCCTGGTCGGCGCGGCCATCGCGGCCGGCAAGGAGCACGAGATCGAGGCCTTCGCCCTCGAACTGGATCTGAAAGGGTTCGTCATGCAGTTCCTGGACCTCACCTTCCCGCGCAGCGGGCTGGTGGACGGCGGCAAGATCACCCGATTCCTGCGTGGGAAAATCGGGGATCTGCGGATGGAGGACCTGGACATCCCCTTCGCCGCCGTGGCCACCGAAATCCGGAGCGGCCGCGAGGTGGTGATCCGCTCGGGTCCGGTGCTGGACGCGGTCCGGGCCAGCATCTCCATCCCGGGGATGTTCACCCCGGTGGAGCGGGACGGCGACATGCTGGTGGATGGCGGGCTGGTGGATCCGGTTCCGGTGGGGCTGGTCCGCGAGCTGGGGGCGGACGTGGTGGTGGCGGTGGACCTGAACCACGGCCGGATCCGGACCGGCGACCGGCCCGAATCCCCGGACCTTTCCGCTCCGGAGCCCGGGCGCGACGACGAGCCCGAATGGGTGGCCCGGATCCGGACCCGGATGGGGGCCTGGCAGGACACCCTGAAGCGGCCCTTCCAGGCCTGGGCGGAGGCGGCCCCGTCGCTGGGGCTGTTCGACGTGCTGGGAAACTCGATCCGGATCATGGAGAAACAGATCACCGAAGTTCGGATGGCCCAGGATCCGCCCGAGGTGCTGGTCAGCCCCCATGTGGGGCACATCAGCTTCATGGAATTCCAGGCCGCCCGTGAATGCATCGCCGAAGGGGTCGAGGCCGCCCGGGCGGCGATCCCCGATATCCGGGCCCGGCTGGAGCGCTAGGACACGGCCATGTTCATTCAATACCTGACCCAGGACCCTTCGTTCTACTTCTCGACCATCCTTCTGGTGATGTTCTCCATCTGCCTGCACGAGCTGGCCCATGCCTGGACGGCGCTCAGGTGCGGGGACTCCACCGCGGCCGACGCCGGCCACATGACCTTGAACCCTCTGGTTCAGATGGGGCCGGTGTCGATGGTGATCCTGGCCGTGATCGGCATCGCCTGGGGGGCGGTGCCCATCGACCCGAGGGCCCTCACCCGGGGTCGGCGGGCGCTGGTGGCGGCGGCGGGACCGGCCACCAACCTGGGGCTCTGCCTGGGGTTTGGACTGGCCGCCGGCCTGGCCCTCCGGTGGGGCGGGACGGAATTCACGTTCAGGATTCTGTTCTGGGCGTCGATGCTCAACGGGGTGCTGTTCCTGTTCAACATGCTGCCCGTGCCGCCGCTGGACGGGTGGACCGTGCTGGGGCTGTTCGTGCGGGCCACCGACCGGCTCGATCCGGCGATGGCCCGTCAGGTCGCCACCATGGGCCTGCTGGTGCTCTTTCTGTCCCCCGCCACGGGCTACCTCTGGGCGGCCGGCGAGTTTCTGGCCCTGCGGGCGGTGGGGCTGGTCGGGATCTGACCGGCCGGGGCGGCTGGGCAATAGATCCGGTTGGCCGCCGTTGTCCCAACAAGGACATCGGAACCCTGACCCTTGGGAGGAACCGTCATGAACGCCCGAACCTTCCGGCCACTGGCCACCTCGCTCGTCGCCCTCAGCACCCTGGTCCTGGCCGCCACGGGACTGGTCATGGTCCTGGCCACCCTCACCCGGCCCCAGATGCATATGACCCGGCAGATCCACGAGTGGTTCGGCTACCTGTTCCTGGCGGCGGTCGCCGTTCACCTTCTGTTCAATGCCCGGGCCATGGTCAACATGGCCTGCCGCCGCAGCGGGGCCTGGCAATGGGCGGCCTCGCTGGCCGGGTCCGCCCTCCTTCTGTTCGCCGCCATCCACTTCTCGGAGCCGCCCGAACGGCCCCGACACCTGGGGGGTGGCCGAGGCCGCCAGGATTCTGTCCAGCCGCGCCCGCGCGGGGACGCGGAAGCCGCTCCGGCGGCGGAGCGGAACGTTGCCATCGGTGAACAGCCGGCCCCCATGGGCCGGGGACCGCAGATCCGGCGACGCAGGCGGGCCGAGCCGGAGGCTGAAGCGACTCCCTGACCTCCCGTCGTCCCACCATCCGGCTCTTTCCAGCGCTCGCCCCCAGAGGGGTCGAGGCCAGTCTGGTCGGGGAGACGACATCGCATCCATTCGCCCACCCCGTCCGCGAGCCAAGCCGACGGATCAAGTCTCGGATCTGGGATCCGCGTCCATTCGCGGTCCCCCCGCGTGGTTCCGGTCGAGGCCATGTGGCGCGGTCCAGGCCTCGCGGAGGTGGGCCGCCGCTGCCTGGAGATCGTCGGGGCCCGCCCGGGACGAGGGCTCGAACACCATGGGAATTCCGGCCGGAAGGTGGGGCTGGAAGTCGGCAAAGGGGATCTGGCCGCGCGGGGGCAGGACATGGTCGCGGCCGGGCGGGATCACGTCGTGGATGTGCATGCCGACCATGCG
>PXDE01000061.1 GCA_003566475.1 PVC group bacterium
CGGATGCGCCGGGTGGCGTCGAATCGGGCTGGCGCGATGGCCGTACCGTGGAGGTGCTCCCGGCATCGGGTAACGCCGTCGAGTTTCTGACGCGTGACGTGCAGGCGCCGACCAGGCCCAATCTGCCTGGTGATCGGGAATGGATCATTTCGCGCATCGAAGGGGGAGGTTTCACACGCCTGCTGATCATGACCATGTATACCGATGGCGGAGTGAGGGGCGAAACCCGCATCTTTCTTGAAGGGCCCGGAGGCGGCTTCTGGGACAACCGGTTTCGCCTTCCGCTTTCCGGGGTGGCGCATTGGCGGGTTGAATATAGCGGGGGCGCTCTGCGTATCATCCTGGATGGCCAGGAGATCTGGAGCCGGGCCGGCAACTACAGCGTGGATCGCGCCGTCATGGCCAACAGCCCCCCCCGCGGCTTCATCGGGTACTGGAGCCCGGTAAACGCTGGCGCCAATTAGGGCCGGGCGAGCGGTCTGCCGATCCGGTGGCCTGCCGCGTGTGGGCTTCGTCCATCCGCTCTGGATGGTGGCCGTCGCTCCAGCTCCTTGGTGCGCCGGAGACTGAACGGGCGCAGGGCCCGAAGGATTGACCCGTCTTCTCATGGCCCGCTATCCTGCGGACAGTTGTGAAAACAGGACCGAGCCGAGCCGGGAGGGGCCGTGCCCAGCAGTTTGGACATCATCAGAACCTACGTGGAGGGGCAGGCCCGGCTGGGGTACGCCACCTTCGACCCCGGGCCGCGTCCGGACGATGTGCTGCTGGCCACCTTCCCGAAGTCGGGCAGCACCTGGTGCTCGTACCTGCTCCATGCGCTTCGGTCCGGCGACGACGCGTTCACCGACATCAAGGACGAGGTGATCGACATCACCCCGGGACACTGGGATCCCCGCGAAAACCCCTTCCTGGTTCCTCAGCGGTTCGCGCCCCGCACGTTCAAGACCCACGGCAGCCGGGAGCGCTGCCCCAGGGGCGGGCGTGTCATCTACATCGCCCGGGATCCCCGGGACGGCTTCCTCTCCCTCTACCACTTCATCCACGACCTGTTCGCCCTCCCGGACCTGGTCCCCATGGACGCGTTCTTCCGGCACTATTACGTGGACCGGTTCGGCTCCGGCCACGACATCGGCCATGTGTGGGATCACCTCCGGGGCTGGCACGCCCATCGCGAGGAACCCGATGTGCTGTGGCTGCACTACGAGGATCTGCTCGAGGATCTGCCCGCCTGTCTGCGGATCATGGCCCGGTTCATGGGGGTGCCGGATGATGAGGCCAGGCTGGAGGCGGTCCGCCGCCGCGCGTCCATGGACCACATGCGGACGATCGCGGGTCGGATCAACCCCTCCCCCCGCAACCGGACGGGACGGCTGACCCTGGCGTTCGGGCCCGGCATGGAGCGCTACGCGTCGGACATGCGGTTCGGCAAGATGCGCCGCGGGGTCCGGGGCGACGGCCGCCGGGAGCTTCCGCCCGAGATCCTCGCCGCTCTCGACGAGGAGTGGCGCCGCCGGATCGTCCCCGCGCTGGGATACCCGAGCTACGAGGCTCTGCGCGAGGCCTGCTCGCCGCTTCGGGCGGCGGCGGCCGGAGATGCGGCATGAGCCCCGCCGCCGAACCCGCCATCGGCGAATACCGCGACGAGATCCATGCCGAGGATCCCAAGGGCATCGAGATCGGCGAACACGGCTACAAGTACCGGATGCTCGACGGGGTGGTCATGCCGCCCTACATCCCCCCCGCCCGCTACGCGCTCTCGCGGACCCTGGCCACCCGCCCCGGCGATATCTGCTATACCTCGTTCCCCAAGTCCGGGTCCACCTGGCTGGCCTACCTGATCCTCCTCATCGTGCACCGGGGGGAGCCGCCCGAGGACGCCACTCTGCGGAGCTGCCTGCACTGGGTGGCCAGTTCCTGGACCTACCCCCGGTCCCGCGAGGATCTGGAGGCCTGGCCGTCCCCGCGCATCCTCAAGTCGCACATGCCCTATGGCATGGCCGTGGGCGGGGTGCCCGCCGACAACCCCTGCAAGTATGTCTACATCGCCCGCAACCCCAAGGACGTGGCGGTCTCCTACTTCCATTTCGAGAGCGAGAAATCGTGGTCCGGAAACTACCGGGGCCCCTGGGAGCACTGGCTGCAGATGTTCCTCGAGGGACGGGTCCAGCGGGGCGACTGGTTCGACCACGTGCTGAGCTGGTGGCGCCACCGCGACGCCCCCAACCTCCACTTCCTGCGCTACGAGGATCTGCGCCGCCGGTTCGAGCCCACCCTGCTCGGGCTGGCCGATTTCCTGGGATACGTCCTCGACGAGCCGACCCTCGCCCGGATCCGGGAACGCTCGACCTTCCAGGCCATGACCGCCGATCCGTTCAGCAACATGCACGAGATCAAGGAGTTCAACCAGTTCTTCCGTAAAGGGACGGTCGGTTCCTGGAAGGACCGCTTCACCGTCGCCCAGAGCGAGGCGTTCGACGCGGTCTACGCGCGGCGCATGGAAGGCTCCGGCCTGGCCTTCGAGTTCGAGTAGACCGTCCCGTTACCACAGTCTGGTCAGCCGGGCGGTCCGGATGTAGGCTCCGGCCATGACCGTATCCGACGCACTGCGCCTGGCCGGCCATGTGGTGGCCGGGCTGGGGCTGTTCATCTTCGGCATCCAGCTCATGGCCGAGAGCCTGAGGGCGACGGCCGGGGGCGGGCTGAGGCGGGGGCTCGAACGGGCCACCCGCTGGCATGGCCTGGGCATGGGGTTCGGGACCGCCCTTGGCTTCCTCGCCCACAGCAGCGGGGCCACGGTGATGCTGGTGGGGCTGGTGGACGCCGGGCTGCTCACCGTGATCCGGGCCGTGCCCCCGGTGCTGGGGGCTAATCTGGGCACCGCGCTCGCCATGCAGGTGGTGGCCTTCCGCCTGGGCGACTACGCCTATGTCATGCTGGCCGTCGGTTTCGTGCTCGGCCTGCTCACCCCCTGGCCCTGGACCCGCCGGGTCGGCCGTTCCCTGCTCGGCTTCGGCCTGCTCTTCCTCGGCCTGGCCATGATGAGCGACGCCATCCGCCCCCACCGCGAGACCCTGGGCCCCATGCTGCTGGCCTTCGACGCCGACACCCTCGGCGGCCGCATCGCCACCGTGGCCGCCGCCGCCCTGTTCACCACCGTGGTCCAGAGCAGCGGCGCGACCATCTTCATGGCCTTCGCCCTCATCGAAGCCGGGGTGTACACCCGTCTCGGCCAGACCGCGCCCCTCGTCCTGGGGGCCCAGGTCGGTACCTGCGCCACCGCCCTGCTGGCCAGCGCCGGCGCGGGCACCGACGCCCGTCGCACCGCCGTCACCCACCTGCTGTTCAATCTCCTGAACGCTCTGGCCGGACTCATCCTGTTTCCTCTGCTGGTCCGGCTGATCGAGGCCGTGTCCCCGCCCGACGTGGTGCGCCAGACCGCCAACTTCCACACCTTCCTCATGGCCACCGCCGGTCTGCTCTGGCTGATCCGCCCCCAGGCGCTGGCCGCGCTGGCCTGCCGGGTCTGGCAGCCGGGGGTCGAGCCGGCCGAACCGTCCCGCCTCGAAGACGGGCTGCTTGACTATCCCGAGGAGGCCCTGGCCGCCGCCGTGGCCGAGCTGCGGCGCACCCTCGGTCTCTGCGCGTCCAGCCTCGACCTTGCCGCCCGGGGGCTGGTCAGCCCCGACCGCGCCGACACTCGCGCCATCCTGCGCACCGAGGACGCCGTGGACGCCATCAAGGTCGCCGCCCACGGCTACCTCATGCGCCTCACCGACCGCTACCTGTCCCGGCGCCAGGCCATCCTCTGCCAGTACCTGTACCTCTGCTTCAACGACGCCGAGCGCATCGGCGACCATATCGAGACCATAGCCAAGGCCAACCGCCGCCGCCGCCGCGACCGCCGGACCTGGTTCGACACCCCCACCCTCAACCGGCTCGCCCGGATGTTCATCACCACTCGCCGCATCCTCGAGGCCGGGGCGGACTCCCTGCGCCCCGGCACCACCGAGTTCAAGGAGCGGGCCCAGTCCGTGCTCGAGGCCTCCCACCGGCTGGACGACCTCCGGCAGAAGGCCCGGGCCGAGTTCATGGAGGGCCTGGCCGAGCACCGGTTCGACCCCCTGGCCGGCGTGTACTTCTTCTCCTATCTCGGGTCGCTGGCCGGGATCTCGCGCCACACCGCGTCCATCGCCTTCGCCGAGCAGCAGTCGCACTTCTGGATCAAGCGCGAGAAACTCGGGCGCCGCGTCCGCCGCCCCTCCCTGGCCGAACCCGTGGCCCCCATCCAGCGCGGCGAGTATCTCCAGTTCCTTGCCGAGGGCGAGCCGGTGCCGGGAAATGGGGATTAGGGATTGGGGATTGGGGATTGGGGATTGGGGATTGAGGATTGGGGACCGGGGATCGGGCTACGGCGGACCGACCACCTGCCGGAACCGGAATGTCCGGACGTTCAGGTCATGGGTGTACAGGGTAAGGACGCCGTGCTGTTTCGAAATGGTGGCCAGCCCGGCCCGCAGGCCTCGACGCCGGCGGGGGCGCGAGGCGGGTCGGGTCGTGGCGGGCTAGGCCGGGGGGGCCTCGGCCCCCGGCGGCCGGGGCAGGTGGCGGTCGCGGTCCACGATGGGCTCCCGGCGGTCGGGCAGGGCCATGCCCCGGCGGCGGGCGTTCAGCCGATCCGCCTCGCTCGCGTAGAAGGCGAGGTAGAGGTACAGACCCTCGTGGCTGTCCGTGTGCAGGCAGGTGATCCAGAACTCGCTCTCCTCGCCGAACCGGGCCTCCGGCTGCTCGGTCCGCAGCCCGTCGTCGACCAGGAACTCGAACAGCCCGCGGTCGGTGAGGTGGTCGGTGCGGGTGAGGTACACCCGGTGGTCGGCCAGGCGGGCGATCAGGTCGCGCAGGCGTGCCGGGAGTTCCGCGTCGTCCAGGTCGTCGGGGTCGGGGACGGCGATGCCGGCCGACTCCAGGCGCCCGAGGATGCTCACCGACGCCCCCTCCGCGAACGCCATGGCCTCGGCCTCCAGATCCATCTCCGCCGCGGACGGTCCGCCGATGTCCGCCCCTTCCTCGCCGCGCGGATCCTCGCCCTCGGCAGGGCCGGCTTCGGGTTCGGGCGCGGGATCCTCCGCACCCCAGCGGGCCCGGGCCTGGGCGATCAGCGGGGCCGCCCGCCGCCGCTGATCATCGTCGAGCACGGCCAGAAATCCGTCCAGCGCGGGCTGCACCGCTTGGGCCTTCTCGGCGGCGGGCGTGTCCCGGGGCAGGAACGCCAGCGCCCGCTCGGCCTCTCGCCACGCATCGCGGAACGCCTCCTTCTGATCCCGGTCCAATCCCAGCTCGCGGGCGACCTTGGCCGTCACCAGCAGGCGGATCATGACCCCTCCTCCGCCGGGTAGAGAAACCCCGCCTCGTCGCGGTAGGCCCGGATTCCGGCGTCCACCCAATGGCCGGGATCGCCCGCGATTTGCGCCCCCCGGAACTCCAGCCGCCCCGGCCGCCCCGCCGGCTGGACCTCGCCCTCCTCCACGATCCGCGCCCGCAGCCCCGGCAGGGGCAACCCGTAGCTGCCCGGTCGGCGGCCGTCCTGATGCCGCCGGCCCAGGGTCAGGCTGGGCACGTTGAGCGTGGCCACCCCGCCCCAGGCGTCGTCCACCAGCCCCATCCGCGTCTCGCCGTCGTCCGCCTCGGCGGGCGGGCAGACGGCGGAACCGTCCACCCGGAGCACGCGCCCGTTGGCGCCGGGCCGGTCGGTGACGGTGAGGAACGGCGCCACCCACTGGCTGGGCTCGGCCACCGTGGCCCCGGCCAGCAGCGGCGCCCAGAGGCCCGCCACCCGGGCCGCCCTCGACCCCAGCGCGGCCTCGAGCACCACGGTCCTGCCCTCGCCCAGGCGGCACACCTGCCCCAGCGCTTCGGAGGCGGCGAGCACGGCGGCGGAGGCCGGGGGCCTGCCGTCCAGAGATTGGACGGTCTTGTCCAGGGGTTGGACGGTTTCGTCCAGGGATTGGACAAGCGTCTCCCACCGCGTCTGGATCCACGGCCCGCCCCTCGGAGGCCGTCGGGTCCGCACGGCGGCGGCGAGGTCGGCGTAGGTCAGCCGGGAATGGTCGGCGGCGTGCCAGGCCACCGCCCTGCCATGGCGGCGGCAGGATTGAAGCAGAGCGGCGGCAAGGTCCGGGGCGGCCAGGGCGGCCTCGGCATAGCGCTCGGCTTCGAGGTCGAGCACCGCCTCGCGCACCTGGTCGGCCGGAGTGGCGGGGGGCAGGGGCGGGCCGAGGCTGACGGAGACCGGATAGGGGATCTGGCCGGGCCGCCGCCAGCCCGCCGGGCCGTCGCGGTGGCTGAAGATGCTGCCCCAGAGCCCGCCCAGGTAGACCGGAATGATGGGGTGCTCGGTCTTGCGCACGATGGTTTCGAGGCCGGCGTGGAACGGACCCACGAAGCCGGTGTGCGAGAGCTGGCCCTCGGCGAAGATGGCCACCAGGAACCCGTCGTCGATCTGCGCCCGGGCCTGGCGGAGCGAGGCCAGAAGCTGCTTGGGCGTGTCCTCGATGGCCACGGGGATCACCCGGTAGAGGCGGAGCAGGAAGCGGAGGGGCGGAGGCACCTCCTCGAACCTGGCCCGGTCCATGAGGAACCGGATGCGGCGGGGCTGGACCACCGAGAGCAGGGGCGCGTCGGCCATGGAGACATGGTTGGGCACCAGCAGGGCCCCGCCCTCCACGGGGAGGTGGTCGAGCCCGAAGGTCCGGATGCGATACACCGCCCGGAGCAGCACCGAGGCCAGGAAGCGGGCGGTGAAATCGGGCAGCACCCTGAGGGCGACCAGGGACAGGCCGAGGGTCAGCGCGGCCATGACCAGGAACCGCTGGCCGGGGTCGAGGCCGAGGGCGGTGCCGAGCAGGGGAACGGTGACGGCGGCCATGGCCACGCCGATCCAGCTCAGAAGGCTGTTCACCCCCAGCACCTTGCCCAGCCAGGCCCGGGGAGTGCGGAACTGGATGAACGCGCCCAGGGGCACGGAGAACAGCCCCGCTCCGAAGCCGAGGACCACGATGGCAGGAAGAATGGCCCCCGCCACGGGGGGAAGGATCCAGAGACCGACCAGGCCCAGGCACATGAGGGCGGATCCCACCGGCACCAGCCCCATGTCGATGCCCCGTCCGGACACCTTGCCGGCCACGAGGCTTCCCGCCGCGATGCCCAGAGCGCCCACCAGGAACAGGTAGCCCCCGGCGGTCTCGCTGAGGCCCATGGCGTCGGTGGCGTAGATGAGGGTGTTGAGCTGGATGAACCCGCCCAGATACGTGAACCACGCGCTGCCCAGGATGGCCAGCATGAGGTCGCCGTCGCGGAGGATGAACTTGACGGCCAGGAACTGGTCGCGGAACAGGAACTGGGAGAAGGGGCGGGGACGGGCGGGCACGGGAGTGGCCCCGATGCGCACGGCCGCCGCCACCCCCAGCGCGGCCACCAGGATGCAGGCCACCGAGGCGCGGTGGTAGGCCTTGCCCAGCAGGTCCGAAATCGCGGGGGCGAGGGCGGTGCCCGCGATGATGGCGAGGTTGGTGAAGGCCTCGATCAGGCTGTTGGCCCGGGAGAGGCCCGAGCGGCCGGCCAGCTCGGGCAGGATCCCGTACTTGGAGGGGCCGAACAGGGCGCTCTGGGTGGACATGGCGAACATGGTCAGGTACAGCCCGATCTCGCTTCCCGCGAAGAAGCTGAACACCCCGAAGGTCATGATCCCCACCTCGGCGATCTTGATGGCCACGGTGATGGACGACTTGCGGAAGCGGTCGGCCAGGTAGCCGCCCAGGGGGGCGAAGAGGATGAACGGGATGGCGAACACCGCCCCCACCTGGAAGGCCACCGCCTCCTTGGCTCCCGGGTGCCTCGAGATCAGGAGGAACATGATCAGGAAGCGGAAGATGTTGTCGTTCATCGCGCCCAGGAACTGGGTCGCGTTGAGCCAGGCCAGCGAGGCCCGCCGGGGAGCGGGGAGGTCGGGGATGTGGGCGCTCATGGCGGGGCGAGCCTAGCCTGCCCCCGCGTCACGGGGCAAGCGCGGGGAGGGAGGGAGGTGAGGGACCGCGATGCGGAGGAACCGCAGAATGTTGCATGTCGAACGGGGCCGCCAGTACCCTGGAGTTTGGAGCTTTCCCCTTCGGCCTCAGCGGTGTGGATTCGGGTATTTCACCGGGATTACGCGGCCTGATGCTGCGCGGAGGGATTTGCCGGGGGTCGTGCCGGCCCGCCGGTCCGGACGAGCCGGGCTAAATCCCCGGCGCCCCTGCGCCGGACCTCGGCCCGGAACTGTTCCAG
>PXDE01000295.1 GCA_003566475.1 PVC group bacterium
CTCGGCCGAGGCCTGGAGCCGCATCGCCCTCGCCCAGGCCCCGGTCCTGCGCGAGCTCGGCGTGCTGCACCGGGTGCCCCTGGCCCCCCTGAGCACGGACCGCGGGGAGCTGCGCCGGCAGGCCCAGGCCCTGTCCGATGTGGCCTCGGCCGACGCGGCGGTGATCCGGGCCCTGGCCAGCTCCGACCAGTATGCGGCCATGCTTAACACCCTCATGAGCGAGGACGCGTGGCACCTCGGGCTGGGCGACCTCCGGACCCTGGGCCGCGACCGGATCTGGAACGGGCTGGTGGCCCGGCTCCGGGCCGCCGACCCCGACCGCGAGATCTCCGGATCCGACCGCGACCGGGTATGGGCGGAGTTCGGACGCCGCCATATCGCCACCACCCTGGCCGCCCTCGACGCGGAAACCGCCCGGGAATGGCTGTGGAGCGCCTGGCGGCATGGCGGCGAGAACCCCAACGACAAGCGCTACTTCATCCAGGACGCCGAGGCCATCCTCTGGGCCTCGGTGGGCTGGAGCGACCGCGACCGCCGGGATCTGGGCAGTCTCCAGAACGAGATCAACGGCTGGGCCAACAATCTCCGGCGGTCCCACCAGCGCGAGCAGGACGGGGTCACCGCCGAAATGCTGGAGCAGATCCAGCCCATCAGCCAGGCCATGGGACGGCTGCGCGAGGGCGACCACTACAAGCGGGCTACCGCCCCCAACCCGATCACCCTCCAGCGGCTTCAGGCCGAGATCGCCATCCAGGACCGCAACGCCAACGACTACCTGAGGGCGGCCGGAGCCCTCTACGATCGGGTGCGCGAGCCCGAGCGCTCGAAGGCCCCGTTCGCCCGGGAAGCCCTTCGGTTCACCCTGTCCGACCCCGGCCGGGGCATCGGGGTGGTGGACTTCCAGGTCGAGAAGCTGGCCGACCAGATCCGCCGCTCGCGGCAGCGCAACGCCCCGGCCCTCGCCCTCCAGGCCGCGTCCTGGATCCCCCGGGGCAAGGACCAGCATGCGCGGTGGGACCATGTGGACCGCGAGCAGGTGGAGCGGTTCAATGCCGTGTTCGCCGAAGGCCTTATGGCCGACCTCGAGGCCAACCGGTTCGACCGGGGCCTCTTCAACTTTTACCGGAGCACCCGGTCGGGGCACCGCTGGCGCAACTGGGATCTGAACCCCGAGCCGATCCGGAAGATCCATGAGGACCACGCGTTTCTGCGGCATGGCGTGTCGATCGACGGGCGTGGCCCCACCGCCAGCCTCATGCATCTGGTGGCCAACGAGTTCTCCTCGCTGGCCCGCGAGGATCTTCCCCCGGCCACCGCCTTCGACGACCTGTTCCTCCGCGAAGCCCGGGAGACCCGGGTGCTGGACCGGGCCTATTGGGAGCATGGCCGTGACGAGTCGGGCCGGATCCGGGCCCATGCCGCCGATGTGTTCCTCGCCCATTCGGGCCCGATCTTCGCGGCGGGGTCCGGCTTCGCCAGCCCGTCCGACGCCGCGTTCTGGCTCACCCGCGCCCTTCAGGCCGAGGACAAGCGCGACGCCCTGATCGCCCACATCGAGGGTCAGCTCGAGGCCGGGAACCGGGCCGACGCGCTGAGCGCGGGCCGGGCCTGGCTGGACAGCCATAACGACACCGATTTCGGCGGGGACCGGGCGGAATGGTTCCGCCGCCTCGACCGCTACATCCAGCGCGTCTCCCAACTTCCCGTGCGTCCGACCGCCCCGGACCTCACCCCGCTCACCGGCGTGGGGGATCCCACCGCCTTCAGCCGGGCCGAGCGGGAAATTCTGGTCCGTCTCATCACCGAGGCGGCCCCGGCCACCTGGTCGCGCGGGCGCAACCACGAGCATCTCCCGGTGGTGCTGGGCTCCTCCCTGATGGCCGCCGACGAGACCACGCGGCTGGCCCCGCTCATCCCCGCGTTCTGGAAGATCGCCCGCGACACCGACCAGGACGGCCTCCGGCGCTATCTGGCCGGGCTGGGGCACACCCTCCTCGAGGCCGGGCATCCCGACCTCGCCGCCGTGATGAGCTCGGCCGGCCAGACTGTGGCCCGCGGGCGCCTGCCCCAGGACATCCGCGACCAGCTCGGGGCCCTGCGCTCCCAGGCCCTGGGCGCGGTGGGCGGGATCATCCCCGTCGAGCGGTCGGATCCGCGCTACCCCATCTTCCAGGCCCAGGCCGACTACATCGCGGGGCGGCGGCAGATCGCCTGGGAAGGGTACGCCGCCCACGCCGACCGGGTCTCCGAGGCCCTGCGCGAGCTCGATCCGGCCTTCACCATCTGGCTGATCGAGGAGAATACCACCCTCCGCCGTTTCGAGCAGGCCACCACTCTCGCCCGAGAGATGATCGCCTGGGTGGACACCGTGCAGGACAGTTTCGATCCCGAGGTGCGGGCCCGACTGCTCCTGGCCTTCGCCGGGATCCCGCAGGCCCAGCGCGAGTTCCCCCGGGCCCGCGCCCTCTACGAGCGCATCGCCACCGCGCCGGAGCTCAGCGACACCCGGGGCGCCTCCATCGCCCAGATCCGCATCGCCGAGGTGGACCGGCTCACCCAGAACTACGACGCGGCTACCGACCGGCTCCAGCGGCTCACCCGGGCCCGCGACCCCGAGATCCAGGCCGAGGCCTTCTACCACCTGGCCCTGGTCATGTTCGACCAGGAGGATTTCGAGCAGTCCAGCCGCTTCCTCACCCACGCCTTCGACCGGCGGCCCCACCACGAGATGGGCCGGATCCTGGAGGGCGAGCTGAATCTTCGGCTCCGCCGGCTGGTCGAGGCCACCCAGGTCAACGTGGGCATCACCTCCGACCTCCGCTACATCGTGCCCGGGCGCCCGCTCCGGGTCACCGTGGAGGACCGCAACCTGTCCGTGATCGGCCGCACGTCCGACGTCGAGATCCGGGCCTGGACCGACGCCGGGGACGTGGAGACCTTCCTGCTCCTGCCCTTCGGCGACTCCCGGACCAAGTTCAGCGGATCCCTGCCCACCGCCCTCGGCGACAAGAAGCCCGGTGACGGGGTGCTCCAGCTCCTCGGCGACGACCAGGTGCATTTCGACTTCTCGCCCCGGTTCCGGGAGCAGAACAACATCACCCAGGAGTCGGTACGCTCCCTGTACGTGGTGTCCGATCCCGAGCTCTACGTGTCGTCCGGCCGCATCCTGACCCGCGAGGAGCAGGAGGAGCGGGCGTTCGAGGCCATGCTCCGGGAGCAGGCCGGGCTGGCCGGCCCCCAGGCCGACGACCCCGTGGCCCTCAGCGTGCGGCGTCCCGAGAACCAGGTCCGCCCCGGCAACCCCATCAACATCAAGGTGGTGGACCAGGACCGCAGCGTGACCAACCAGCCCGACACCGTGTACGTGGAGGTGCGGGCCACCAGCGGCGACGTGGTGAGCCTCTTCCCGCTTACCGAGACGGGCCCGGTCACCGGCGTGTTCGAGGGGCGCCTGCCCACCGATGCCGCCCCGGCCACCGCCTTCGCCTCGGACTCCCAGGTGGGGTCCGAGCCCAACTTCGTCATCTCCAGCCAGGAGTATCCGCCCTGGGTGGCCATGAACGACAGCGCGCGGCCCAAGAGCTTCAGCGTGGATCTCAACGACAACGTGGAACTCGGCGTGATGGACATGAAGGCCGGGGTGGCCGGACGGCGCCTGCGCTCGTTCCTGCTCCAGACCTCGTTCAACGGGCGCGACTTCACCACCGTGGGCTCCTGGCCCGACGCCTTCCAGCCCTGGGACGGATCCCTGCGGGTGACCCTGGCCCGGATGACCGGGCTGAGCAGCCGACCCTCCAGCGACAGCGCCCTTCGGGCGTTCCTTGACGAGGGCCACCTCCGCACCGGCGACCGCAAGATCGTCCGGCCCCTGTCGAACTTCGCCGCGAGCTGGGACCGCAATGTCGACGGCCAGGCCGGAGCCATGAACCTGTCCGGCGACGGGGCGGGAAGCTGGTACGTGGCCCATGTCCAGGGCGCCTTCTTCCAGGCCCAGCGCCAGGTGCGGACGCTCAATCTGGAGGTGAAGCAGGATCCGAGCATAGCCTACTTCTTCTATGTGAACGGCCGTCTGGTGAACACCACGGCCAGCCCCGAGTTCGAGTTCTCGGAGTCGCTGGGCCGAGGCGTGCACCAGATCGATCTCTACATCGCAGCCCAGCGCGGGGCGGAGCCCCGGTTCGAGCTGCACACCGACATTCCCGAGCCGCCCTACCTGGCCCCGGCGCCGGCCGCCATGTTCGATCTGGCCGCCCAGCCCGAGGTCCGCCAGGCCATCTACCGGGAGCCCGCCGCCATCGAGGCGACGGAGAATCAGGACGCGTTCAGGATCGCGTTCTCGGAGGGCACCCGGGCCCGCATGTTCCGGCTGCTCATCACCGACTACGAGACCGACGCGCCCGCCATCGAGAAGATCGCCCTCACCGATCGGGCCGGGGAGCGGATCCTGCCCACCGCCACCGACTTCATGACCCTTCGGGAGAACCAGATTCTCGAGATCATCCCCGGCGACCGCATCACCGTGCGCTACGAGCCGGAGCGGCATGTGTCGCGGGATCTCAACCGGCTCGAACGGCACATGAGCGCCACCTACCACGACGCCCAGATCAGCGCGGTGTTCGTGGAGTACCGGACCACCGGCACCACCCGCACCGCCACTTACGTGCCCATGCGCCGGTTTGAGCCGGGCGACGTCATCAACGTGTTCATCCGCGATCCCGACATGGACGTGTCGGAGGAGCCGGACACCGTCGAGTTCACCGCCACCATCCCCGGCGGGAAGTCGGTCACCCTCACCGCCCTTGAGACCGCCCCCCATTCCGGGGTGTTCCTGGGCCGCGTGTTTCCGGTGACGGGCGAGCCCCAGCGGGACTCCGAGCTCAAGGTCGGGCCGGACGACAATATCGTGCTCACCTATTTCGACGAGACCAACACCAGCCCCGGCATCCCCTGGGAGCGGGCCATCACGGTGGAGCAGGCCTGGTGGGTGGATCCGGAGGTGCGGGCCTGGTCCGTGCGCTCGATGGAGCTTCCGGAAGGCGTGGATCCGGGCGCCCGGACCCTGGACACGGGCGAGACCGTGCCCGCCCTGCGCGACCTGCTGGTCGAGCGGCCGGAGACCCTGGCCGAGGCCGAGACCGTCCAGCCGGTGGTGATCGGCGGCCCGCTGCTGGTCGAGGTGCTGTTCCCCACCATCGCCAAGGCCCCCAACAGCACGACCTCCATCTACGTGCAGACGGCCTCCGGCCGGGAACTGCGGGAGCCGAATCCCGAGCTTCCCTTTGACACCACCGTGCCCGGCACGCTCCGCATCACCTCGACCCCGTCGGGGGCAGGGGTGGGCGAGCTGCCGCCGGGCTATCGCCAGGCCGTGCTCCGGGGCGACCCGTTCGCCACCACGCCCATGGACGACGGCCGGTTCACCTTCCGGATCCCCTATCAGCTCGGCGAGCCGCCCCAGCGCTCGCTGGTGCCGGATGGGACCGGGGTGGAGGAGCCGCTGTCGGCGGAGGACCGGATGCTGCGGGTCCGGGGCGACGACACCGTGTTCGTGGCCTACACCTACGAGGATGAGGCCGGCGACACCCATTGGGTTACCCGGAGCGTCCAGCTCGACAGCGACGTGTTCTTCGACATCATGGATCGCCGGTTCCAGGAGACCCTCACCGGCCTCTACGTGGGCGAGACCGCGTACTTCCGGGTCATCCATCCCAGCATGGACACCACCCCGGACCGGGACGTGATCCAGCTCCGCCTCCAGGCCAGCTCCGGGCACGGGATCAGCCTCGACCTCACCGAGACCTTCTCGCACTCCGGGCAGTTCCGCGGCATCGCCAGCATGGGCTACGCCCGGGGCCGCGACCGAGACAACCCGCCTCCGGACACCCTGCTGGTGGACTACGGCGACACCGTGACCGCCACCTACACCACCCCCGCCGGGGCCGAATACACCCGGTCCTTCGAGATCTTCAAGGGGGCCGACGGCGACGTCATGACCTTCACCAAGCGGTTCCAGGACGAGAACATCGCGGTGCAGACCCAGTTCGCCATCGCCGAGGCCTACTTCGAGCTGGCCAAGCGGTACCGCGACCTGGGCGAGGTCCAGCTCTCCCGCGAGGTGATCGGTCAGGGGCGGAGGGTGCTGCAGGAGGCCATTCGCGACTTCCCCCACACCGACGCCCAGCCCCACGCCGAATACCTGCTGGCCAACCTCGCCCTCGAGTTCGCCGAGGATGCCAAGGAGGCCAACCCGGAGATCGCCCGCCAGCATTTCCGCGAGGCCATCCAGCGGTTCACCGACGTGGTCCAGACCTATCCGGACAGCGACTTCGCGCCACGCTCCCAGTTCAAGAAGGCCCTCACCCTCGAGCTGATGGGCGAGATCGACCTGGCCAGCGAGGAGTACGTGCGGCTGTCCTACCGCTACCCCACCCACGAGCTGGTGGCCGAGACCATCGCCCGGCTGGGCCAGTACTTCCTGGCCAAGGGCCGCGAGATGCAGGACCAGATCGAGAAGGCCACCGACCCGCTGGAGCGCGAGCGCATCCGCCTCCAGCAGCGGAAGATGTTCACCACCTCGGCCCAGGTGTTCGGGCGGCTGGCCCCCCGGTTCCCCACCCACCGGCTGGCCGTGCGGGCCACCGTGCTCTCGGCCCAGAGCTGGATGCGGGCCGAGAACTACGAGGAGGCCATCGCCACCTTCGAGAAGGTGATCAACGACCCCACCGCCGAGCCGGCCCTGATCGCCGAGTCGATGTACTGGGCCGGCGACAGCCACATGCGGCTCGGCAGCCCGGCCGATGCCTACATGATGTTCACGCGGCTCACCTGGGACTATCCCGCCGACCGGTTCGCCCGGTTCGCCCGGGGCCGCCTGACCGAACCCGCCCTGGTCCGGGCCGGGGCCTCGCTGGACCGCTGATGACGTTGCCCGCGGCGGAACCCACGGGACGTCCCTCGCCGATCACCCGGCCCCTCGGGGCCGGGGATCCGGCCTGGGAGGCCCTGCCCGAGGCCATCCGACAGCATCTGGGGCCGGAGCTGGACGAGGATCCGGTGTTCTGGATCCTGCCCACCCGGTCGCGGGCCGACGTGGGCGGCTGGACCGGCCCCCGCCGGATCTTCGCCCTCGTCCGCCGCGACCGCCTCTCCATCCTCGCCTGGGGGCCCCGGCCCTTCCAGACCGACCTTCCGTTCGAGGATCTGCGCGACAGCCTCTTCAACCACGTCACCGGGGCGGTGGATCTCGCCCCCGCCCCCGACAGCCCGGTCACTGAACTCCGCTGCGCCCCCCCGGAAGGGGCCCAGCTTCTCGCCCACCTTCACCTGGAGGAACCCGTCCATGCTTGAGATCATCCTGAAGGGCCGCATCATGATGGTGCCCCTCATCGCGTGCAGCATCATGGCCATCGCCGTGCTCATCGACCGCTACCTGGCCTTTCGCAAGCATCAGAGGATCGACACCCGGTCGCTCCGGGCCAAGGTGCTGAGCCTGCTCGAAAAGGGGGAGATCGAGGAGGCGGCCAACCTCTGCGCCCAGACCCCGGGCCCGGTGCCCGCCGTGCTCCTGGTCGGCATGCAGACCATCGCCAAGCACCGGCGGCATGTGGACCGCAAGGACGCCCTCGCGGTGGTGGTCAAGGAGGCCATGCAGGACTACTCCCTCCACGCCATGGGCGCGGTCGAGAAGCGGTTCGGCGTGCTCTCCACCGTGGGCAACGCCGCCCCCCTGCTCGGCATGACCGGCACCGTCACCGGCATGATCAACTCCTTCGCCCAGATCGCGGACGCCGGCGGCATCCAGATCGCCGATGTCGCGGTGGGCATCTCCGAGGCCCTCATCACTACCGCCGCCGGGCTCATCATCGCCCTCGTCGCGGTCATCCCCTACAACTGGTTCACCGCCCGGGCCGACGAGGTCAACCTCGACATCGAGGAGACCACCTCCGAGCTGGTGGACTTCCTGGCCACCCGCGACCTCCCCGCCTGATCCGGAGACCTCCCCCCCATGCCCCGCGAGCGGACAGGCCGGCGGTCCCGGCGCAGCGATCCCGAGGCGAACGTGTCGTCGTTCTCGGACATCGCCTTTCTGCTCATCATCTTCTTCATCCTGGTCACCACCCTCCAGCAGCTCATGGGGCTCACCACCGACTTCCCCTCCGGCGACGAGGCCACCGCCGAGGCCTCGGAGACCTTCCGGGTGCTCCTGGCGCCCGACCGCATGGTGCTGGTGGTGGGCGAGGCCGAGACCGCCCTTTCCATGGCCGAGC
>PXDE01000467.1 GCA_003566475.1 PVC group bacterium
CCAGGACGTGGCCGCCCGCGGTCCCGCCCCTGAGCCGAACTGGCCCCGCGCGAAGCCCGTAGCCGCGCCCGCCAGGGCGTGGATGACCGCGACTCCGCCCCCGGTCCGAGGCGATTCCGCGCGAAGCCCGTAGCCGAAGCCGCCTAGGCTTTGGCCGCCGCTGGAGCCGCATCTGGAGCCGCGCGAAGCCCGTAGCTACGTCCGCCAAGGACGTGGCCGCGACCGAGAACGAGGCGACCCCGAGCGAAGCCGAGGATTGGCCACCCTACTTCGCCAGGGCGCTACGTAGGGCAGGCTACAGGGCGCTGAGCTCCACCCTCCCCAATCCCAAATCTCCAATCCCCAATCACCGGCGACGAAGCCGCCCGCCCGAGGCTTCGAGGAAGAGCGGCTCCGGGCATGAAACCAGGGAGGTGGCGCGCCGCCGGGCCCGCCCCTCCGACCACGGACCAAGGACCAGGGACCACGGACCTCTTCCCCCACAACTTGTCCGACGAAGCTTCCGAAGCCTGCCCTCCGAAGCCTTGGCGAAGGAGGTCGAAGTCGGATCCCAAACCCCACATCCCACACCCCACACCGCCCCGAAGGGGCTTCCCCACATCCCACACCGGCGGCGAAGCCGCTCCCCCTCATCCGCCGTTGAGGATTCCTCGTCCCCGGGGTAAGATATGGCCATGAAGAGTCGCGTGATCACTCGGGATCCTGGCCTTCTCGGCGGAACTCCGGTGTTCCGGGGGACGCGGGTGCCGGTTCGGAACCTGCTCGACTGCCTGGAGGGCGGATACACCATCGAGCAGTTCCTGGACGACTTCCCGACCGTCAGCCATGATCAGGTCGTCGCCTTCCTGGAGGAGACCAAGCCAGGCCAGCTCCAGACCGTCGGCTAGCCGCCCCCGCCTAATCCCTAGTCCCCAATCCCGCGCCGAAGGCGCACATTCCCCTTGACTCCCCCGCCGCCTTCCCCAGCCTCCGCACCATGAACACGCTGGCCACACAAGCGGCCCGTACGGCGCACCATGGCCGCCCTCTGCCCCGGCAGCCTCCGCTCCCAATCCCGAATCCCCAATCCCCAATCCCCGCGGCAAAGCCGCTCCCCCCACCCTCGCCATCATGAACACGCTGGCCACACAAGCGGCCCGCCCGGCGCGATCCTCCGCGCCATCGCCTCCGTGCGCTTTGCCATTCCCACGCACCAAGCACGAAGCACCAAGCACCAAGCACTAACCCCCCCATGACCCGCTTCCTCCCCTTCCTCATCATCATCGTCGTGATCCTGGCCGTGGCGGCGGCGGCGAAGGTGCTGCTGCCGGGGCTGGTGGCGAAGAAGGGGGGCGGAAAGGGCAGGGGGGCGCTGCCCTATGTGAAGCAGGACGCCCTCTTCACGGAGGCGGAGCGGTCGTTCCTCGGCGTGCTGGAGTCCGCGCTGGGGACCGACCTCCGGGTGTTCGGCAAGGTGCGACTGGCGGATGTGATCAAGGTAAAGCCGGGCCTACCAAACGGCCCCCAGCAGCAGGCTTTCAACCGCATCAAGGCCAAGCACCTCGACTTCGTGGTCTGCCGCCCCGACGACCTCGCCGTCGAGTTCGTGGTCGAACTGGACGACGCCTCCCACAATAGGCAGGACCGGAAGGACCGCGACGCCTTCCTCGACGAGGCCCTGGCCGCCGCCGGAGTGCCGATCTTCCGCTTTACGGCCAAACGGGCGTACGCGGTCGGTGAGGTTCGGGAGGCGTTATTTGAGGCCGCCTCTGATACGACCGGGGGAGACCGAGATGCGGCATGAGGATGGACAGTGTGGCAAGCCGTGCAGGGCGCGCGGACGCGGCCATCTGACTGCTGCAAGAGAAGGTTCGATCGCGCCCTGTAGAACAGGAGTTGCTCGAATGCAAGGACTCACCCCTTCAACGCGAAGATCCGTCAGGGGAGGCTTTCTGGCATGCGCCGTTCTGACCCTGGCCTTCCCGGTCGCCTGCACCATGTCCGGCGGAAAAAGGGCCGATCCGTTGCTCGGCACCTGGCAGAGCACCGAGATCGCATCCGCGGAAATGGAAGGCTACGATTCGGTCGTGGCCACCTTCGATCCAGCGGGGACGGTCCATTGGATTGCCACCGGGCCCGGCAACCTCCGCAAGGTATTGGACTTCTCGTACCGGGCGGTAGAGGGCGTCCTTCATTTTGAGTTCGCCCACGAGGAAACATCCGTTCCCTACACCTACCGCGTGGACGAGTCCCGGTTGGAGTTGATCGCTCTCGGGCACTGGGCCCGCTTCACCTTCCGGCGAGTTCCTGACTGAGGCAGAAGGGTGGGATTAGACTATCCATCTTGACGTGCGGTCCGGTTCGAGGTTGGCGGGGCAGAGCCAAGGGGAGGGAGGAGCCCAGCGCCCTGTGGCGGCCGCTCGACTGAGTCCGCGATGGAGAGCGGCAGCCTTGCGGCGTGTATGGACCTCGGCCCCATGTTCGCAACCTCCCTCATCCCCCGCCCGGAGCCGCTCTGTCTCGGAGACTCGGTCGAGCGGCCGCCACATGGGGGAGGTTCGGGGCGGCGGTGGGCTTCGCGCGGTTCCGGGGGCGGAGTCGGACGCGGCCAAACGCTTGGCGCGTTCGGCTACTGGCTTCGCGCGGACCAGGGACGGCTCGATTCCGGATCATGTTCGTCCACGTCCTTGGCGGACGCGGCTACGGGCTTCGCGCATGTCCAGGTCGGATCGGGCTCGGGTCATGCTCGTCCACCTCCTTCCGGCTTCGCGCAGACGCTACGCCTCGACAGGGGCGTCGGCGGCTACGGGCTTCGAGCTGGAGGGTCAGGCCTCGTTGCCGTACGTCCCCGGCTTGTCGCGGACTTCCGCCGGGGTCGGCTCGGACGCGGCGCTGCGGTCGATGACCCGATGGGGGTGCTCGCGCTCGCGCCGCCGGAGGTCGGCGGCCATGCGGGCCAGATCGTGGCCGTGGGTGGCGGCGTACCGGTCCCGGACACGCCAGACCTCGGTGATGATCTCATCGGGATTCATCGGGACGCTCCGGGCCGCCAAGCTCCAGCGGCGTGCAGATCTCGGGGCAGCGGAAACCCGCGCCAAGGCAGATCGCACGAATGCGGGGCTTGGTGGCCGCGTTGTCGATGTGACGGAAGTTCCATGTCAGAAGGTAGTCCATCCGGTGGACCGAGGCAAAGGCGATGTGTATGGCGTCGGCCTCCGCATCCCGAGGGACGCCGCCACCTTCGACCAGGAGGTCGGCGAGGTCACGGACCTCGGCAGTCAGGGATAGGAGGGGCAGATCGGCCAGGGCGGCGGAGCGTCGCTGGGCCGCGGCGGGATCACCGTCGGATGCTTCGGCGAGGACCAGTTCCGACGTGAAGAGGTCATACTGCCGCCGCGCGGCCTCCCACCAGTCCGCCGTCGCCTGCTGCCAGGCGGCAACCCGAAGATCCCGGCTCGGCCGGGCGGTGAGGTAGCTCGGGACCGAGGTCTCGATGTAGACCGTCTTCATGGGGGGGCAGTCTATATCCAAGCGAACGGAGACGTCCAGGGGTCTGAGGGATTCGTCCAGACCTTGGACGGATCGGTCCAGGGGTTGGACGGGGCGGCTTTTCCGCCGGGGATCGGTGATTCGGGATTGGGGGGGAGCGGCTTGGGCGCCTTCGCCGCCGGGATCCGCCTTCGCGCAGACGCTTCGTCGGACAAGTCTCGGGCTTCGCTCGGGGCTTCTCTCCTCCACCCCTTTGCGGTCTCTGCGTTCTCTGCGGCAACCCCATCTCCCCATTCGCGTTCATTCGCAGCTTGCCCTACGAAGCGTCCGCGCGAATTAGGGTCCATTCGCGGTTCACCTTCTTATCTCCCTTCGCGACCTCTGCGGTCCTCTCGGCCCCGCTTTCGTGCCCATCCCCTCCACAGGAGGGGTGCCCGAAGGGCGGGGTGGGTTGGGTGCCTTTCCGCTTGCCCTCTGTAGCCTTGGCGAAGGAGGGTGGTTCACCCCTCCACCACCATCCGCCGCTCTTCCTCGCTCAGGCCGTAGAGGGCGAAGACGTGGTGGTTGAGGTCGGTCTCGCGGGCTTCGATTTCGGTGTCGAGGGCCTGGATCTCGGCGTCGAGGGCGAGGAGGCGGGCACGGAGGGGGGCGTCGGCGGTGGTGCGGAGGGCGAGGAGGAGCCGGAGCAGGCGGGCGGCGTCGAAGGACTCGGTGACGTTGAGGTCGCGCAGCGCATGCCGCCACTGGACGGCCAGGAACGGGGTGTCGGGCCGGTCGTACAGCCTCAGCGCCTCGCGGCCCTGGATGCGCAGCGCGATCTCGTCGTCGGTGGCCTCGACCCGCAGCTCGGCCCCGGGCTGGAGCAGGGCGTCGAGATGGTCGAGGCGCTCCTGGAGGGCCTCGGCGTGTCGCGCCTTGGCCCAGGCGGTCAGCTCGCGGCCCTTGATCCCCTCGGGGGCCTCGGGGGACGCCTTCCAAGTGGCCGGGCTGCCGACCTCGGCCCAGAGCCAGTCCGGGCCGGGGGCGGGCTGGAGGGGCGCGGTCTGAGGGCTGTTCAGCCGCTGATCGAGCTTGGCCACCAGATCCCGGCGACGGGTGTGCAGCTCCTGAAGCTCCTTCGCCCGCCGCCCCACCTCCGCCCGCTGCTCCGGCGTGGCCTCGGGGATGGGCAGCGGGGCGAGGTATTGCGTCTCGATGTCGTAGTAGCCGCCGGCCTTGGGCCGGGCAATACGTCGAAGGACGAACGTTGCCACCGGCCCGTTGAGGACTCCAGCGAGGTACCAGAGGTCATCGATGGTTTCGGCCAGGATCGTGTACACTCGCTTGTCGTTCGCCGCATACTCCCCCTTCTCGTCCACGGTGCACAGCAGGGACTGCGCCGTCCCAGCGACGAGCAGTTTAGGTTGTGCTTGCTTGTCGAGGTTCTGGTTCCGGGAGTATCGATACCACTGATCGTCGTTGAGCTTTCCCCCGTCCCGTTTCCGCAGGAACTCCTCGTAGGACTTCAGGAACGCCCATGCCTTGGGGAAGTTCCGTGCCATGGCCTGAGGATCGAGAAGTTCAGCGTTACCCTGGCTGGTGTACGGGAAGATGGTTCTCAGGTTGGTGGCAGGATCCTGATACCGCCGGACCTGGTCGCCCGACACCAGCTTCAGGGTGACGGAGTCCTCGAGTGCCACTTCGGCGGGAGGTTCGTCCCGAACCGACTTCTTGGGGACATGCAAGTAGCGCCCTGGAGCGACCTGTTCATTGGCGTATACCCAGAACGCGCCGGAAATGAGGCCCTGCGAGATCGCCCCGGCTCGGTCACCAAGCTGGGGGCATCTTTCGCCAAGGGATTCGATGAGGCGCTTCTCCTCCAGCGGCACAAGAATCCAACTTTCATCCTCAGGAAGCTCGTCGTACGGGACTAGATTGGGCTGCCCTTCCCAATCCACAACGGACACATTGCCATCCGGCGCGAAGGCGCAGGCGATGGCCTCGGCGGGCTGGCCGCGGAAGAACTGGAGGGCGGTGTAGGTGATGGCCTCGTCGAAGACCTGGAAGCTCTTGAAGTCGAGCCAGCGGTCGAGGCGGCGGGTGCGGCGGAGCAGGCGGCGGAGGGCCTGGCCGTACGCGTTGACCATCCACACGTTGGGGGCGATGTAGCCCATCCGCCCCTCGGGCCGGAGCAGGCGGATGCCCTTCTCGATGAAGGGGAGGTACATGTCGAAGTTGCCGGTGCGGGTGCTCTCGTAGAGGGGGGCGCCGTCGGGGCCGCCGGCCTCGGCCAGGTAGTCGGCGACCTCGGCCTGGGCGCGGCGGAAGTGCTGGAGCTTGATGTAGGGCGGATTGCCGACCACGCAGTCGAACCCGCCGTGGGAGAACACGTCGGGGAAGGCGGCCTCCCAGTCGAACCCGTTGATGCGCTCGCGGGCCTCCTCGATGAACAGCTCCCCGGGGCGGCGGGTGTAGAAGTCCGGGCCGACCAGGCTGTTGCCGCAGCGGATGTTGTGGTCGAGCGCGCACAGGGGCTTGCCGGGGGCGGCGGTGTGCAGCCAGAGGGCGAGCTTGGTGATCTCGACCGACTCGGGGTTGATGTCCACCCCGTAGATGTTGTGGGCGAGGATGGAGCGGATGATGGCGTCGCTGTCGAAGAGGTCGCCCGCCCCGGTGATCCGCTCCTGCTCGGCCACCACCCAGCGGTACTCCTCGACCAGGCGGTTGAGGGCCTGGATGAGGAAGGCCCCGGACCCGCAGGCGGGATCCACCACCCGGAGCCGGTCGAGCCGGAGGCGGTACTCGCGGAGGAAGTCGAGATGGTCGGCGGCGACGCGGGCGGTGCGGCGGCGGTCCTTGAGGTAGGCGCGGTGTTCGGCGATGGCCGCGTCGTCGAGCGGGGGGAGGGCGGCGAAGCCCAGCTCGGCCTTGAGGTCGTCGATCCGCGCCCCCACGGTCTGGTCCACGAGGTAACGGGTGACCCATTCCGGGGTGTAGTACACGCCGTCGGTCTTGCGCCTGGTGAGCCGGTTGAGGGAGAGGCGGCCGTCGGCCTCGGCCTCCATGATCTCGAGCTCGGTGATGGACTGCTCGAAGATGCGGCCGAGGGTGTAGAGGCTGATGGCCTTTTCGGCGCCCTCGCCGGCCAGGCCGAAGTTGTAGGCACCGGAGAAGTACAGAAGCGTCTTGGGGTGGCCAAGGAGGTCGGCGGCCTGGCCGGCCGCGCAGAACACCTTGGCCGGGATGCGCAGGGATTCGAGGTCGGGGTCGGCCTCGAACAGGCCGCCGTTGAACCGGTCGATCTCATGGGTGCCGAACCGGGTGCCGTCGCGCATGGCCTGGAACAGGCGGCGCATGGCGTCCCAGGGGCCGGCCCCCTCGGGGTCGTAGAACTTGCTCTGGCTCTCCTCGATGAGCAGGTCGCGGAGGAGTTCGGGGGGATAGCGCAGGACGCGGCCCATGTCCTCGCAGAACAGGATGAAGATGCAGCGGTCGAGGAAGCGCTGGGTGAGGCGGACGAGCTTGCCCCGGGTGCCGGGGAAGCCGGGGTTGGCCTCGGCGAGGGCGCGGAACAGGAACTCCCGGTAGGCCCGGTAGTCCTGGTAGAAGGACTTCTCGAGGGCCTTCTCGCGGGTGATCTGGTCGCGGAGGAGGCGGTCGAGGGGGGAGGGGCCGCGGTCGGCGAGGAGGAGGTCGGGCCGGAACAGGCGCGCGAACGCGAAGCGGCGGAAGGGGGCGGAGGGGTGGTCGGCGAGGAGGCCGGGGTCGGCGGGGCCGCCGCCCCGGAGGACGAACCGCTGGGCCTGGCTCTTGCCCAGCCGCCGGGCGTAGAGGCGGAACTCCTTCATGTCGGTGACCACGGCCCAGGCCGGTTCGACGAGGGCGTCGCGGTCGCGGGCCTGCCAGGCCCCCTGGAGGTAATCGAAGGCCTGGTCCACCGGGGAGCGGTCGTTCCCCTTGCGGGCCTGGCGGGCCTCGAGCCCCGAGCGGATGTCCTTGAACTCGCAGAGCGCCTGGGGCACGCCATCGGCGCCGGTCCCGAACCGGCCGAGGGCGAGGTCGGCGTAGCCGGTGCCCCCGGTCTGCCCGGCCCGGGCGACCTCGAACTGGGGGCGGCAGGTGTAGGTTCCGTCGGCCCCGGCCTGCCCCTGCAAGCGGTAGCCCCAGATGTCCGCGAAGAACCGCTGGATGAACGCGGTCTCGGAGGCCTTCTCGGTCAGCGCCTCGCGGACGGCCCAGGCCCGGAGGCGTCCGAGCAGGGCGGCCGACTCCGGCCCCGCCTCGAAGTCCCGGAACTCCGCGTCCCACTGGGCGCGGAGGAAGGACTCGTCGAGGAGAGGGAGGGCGGGCATGGGGGGAGCGGCTTCGCCGCGGTTAGAGGGGATTGGGGATTGGTTTCATTGGGGGTAACGGCAGTGTCGCGATGTCGGGAGGATAGGGGAGGTAGGCGGATAAGGGAAGGGCGGGCGTCCAGGGATTGGACGGGTTTGTCCAGGGGTTGGACGGGGGGCTGTTGTCGCGGCGTGGGATGTGAAATGTGGGAGGTGGGGAGTAAAGGTCCTTGGCTTGCCCCCCGTAGTCCCGCACAACGGGACGAAGGAGGGTCCTTGGTCGGCGAAGGCTATTCCAGCTTCGCAACCTCCCTCGTTCCCCGCCCGGAGCCGCTCTTCCTCGAAGACTCGGGCGAGCGGCCGCCACATGGGGGAGGTTCGGGGCGGCGGCGGGCTTCGCGCGGTTCCGGGGGCGGAGTCGGACGCGGCCAAACGCTTGGCGCGTTCGGCTACGGG
>PXDE01000390.1 GCA_003566475.1 PVC group bacterium
CAGGAACTGGTCCGTCAGTACGCCGATCTGGTCATCGCGCGCACCCGCCGGGCCCGAAAGCCGACCTCCCGGAAGAGGACGCAGAAAGCCCCGTGAGCGCCGTCACCCCCCCCAACACCCGAATGGAGCCAGAAGATGTGTAGAACAACGAGGGCGATGCCCTGGGCTAAGGAAACCCGGCCCTTCAGGCCGCAGACCCGCGTGCCCAGCCAGCGGGTCGGGGCACCGGACGAGGATCCTGGTCCTGTGGGCAGAGGGGCATGCACCATGAGGTGCGGTGTCCGGCGCTTAGGTTGACGCGAATGCGCCCCAAGGCGGAGACGCTCCGGCTCAGCGGCCGCCCGCCACGGCCAACGTGTAGCGGAGCCGGTGCCGGGCGGGCTTGAGCCGGTACTTCGTCAGGGTGTCGGGGCCGCAGCTTCCCGTGCCCAGACCGCGCTGGGCCACGTCGAGATGGATCGTGGTGCGGTCGTCGAAGGCGACGTCGGTCGTGTGCCGGGCGGTGGTGAGGGTGGCGTCGCTCACCTGGGTCGCCTTGCCGTCGCAGGGCCGGTCGGGCCGCACGGTCAGGGTCAGGCCGTCCGGCCGGGCCAGGGTCAGCCAGCGCAGCCGGTGGATGTTGCCGTGCTCCTGGGGCATGATGTAGGGCACGTAGCGGTCGCGCACCGCGCAGGCGTAGATTCCCAGCGGGGTGCCCAGACAGCGGTCGGAATAGCTTTCGCCCGGCCCGTGCCCGAACCATCGCAGGGCGTCGAATCCCGGCGCGCAGGCCAGGGCCACCCCCAGCCGGGGAAGGTCGGCCAGGGCTTCGGGCACCTCGAACCGGTGCTCGAAGGCCAGCGATCCGTCGGGCCGGACGGCCAGGATGCGCGACTCGGTCACCGCATCCGCCTCCTGCCGCCCCCAGATCCGCAGGCGGGCCTCGATCGCCGCCGCGCCATCCCGACGCGATGTGACCGTCACGTCCCCGCACACCCGGGTCAGCTCGTCCAGGCCCCAGAGCATCCACTTGCCCAGGATCTTGTTGCTCGTCCGGTGACGGGCCTCGTCGCGGTGGAAATGCCAGGCCCGCACCCCGTCGTTCTCGGTGGGCGCCCTCCACAGCGTGGTCTCCGGGCCGCCCGTCAGCACTGGCACGCCAGCCACGGTCCAAGTCCGCACCTCGCCGGAGCGTCGGTCCACCACGACTTCGGAGTCTCCGGCGGCGAGGACCACGGCATCCTTCAGCTCCCGGATCCCGGTCTGGGCCGACGGCCCGGGCCTCGGCGCGGGAGCGAGGGCGGCCGGCCGAACCGGCAGGGCCAGTTGGACGAACACGCTGGCCTGGTTGCGCCCCACCAGGGGCTGGTCCCGGCGGTCCGTCCAGGCGAGATCGAGGTGAAGCTCCCGCCCCGCCGCGTCCTCCGGCATCCTCGCCGGAAGCTTCAGGCTGCGGGACCGGCCGGGCGCCAGGCTCAGCCGGGGGATCCTCCCCTGCTCCACCGCCACCCCGTCCACCCGCAGGGTCCACCTTCCATCCAGGTGGCCGGTGTCGAGGAAGTCCAGCTTGGAGCGGACCTTCACCTTGACCGCCCGTCTCGAGACCCCGGCCAGCTCGGCCCCCAGAGGCTGGAAAAGGCGCTTCACCTCGGCCATGGCCGGATGGGGGGTCCGGTCGGGCCAGACCAGGCCGTCGCACACGAAGTCCGCGTCGTTCGGCTCGTCCCCGAAGTCGCCGCCATAGGCCCAGTATTCGCGGCCCTCCGCGTCCGTTCTGCGCAGGCCGTGGTCGATCCATTCCCAGATAAACCCGCCTTGCAGGCCGTGATGCGTCTCGAACGCCTCCCAGGTGTCGGCCAGGGACCCGTTGGAATTGCCCATGGCGTGCGAGTATTCGCAGGGGATCATGGGCCGGGGATCCCTCGTGGTTTTCGCCCATTCCACCAGGCTCTCGATGCTCGGGTACATGGGGCAGATGATGTCGGTGGCGGCATGACCCCGGTCCCAGTCGCTGTTGGCCTTGCAGATCGCCCCCTCGCAGTGAAGGGGCCGGGTGGGGTCGGCGTGCCGGATCCAGCCCGCCATGGCGTCCTGGTTGGGGCCGTAGCCGGACTCGTTGCCCAGCGACCAGGCGATGACGCAGGGATGGTTGCGGTCGCGCAGCACCATGCGCATGGCCCGGTCCAGAAAGGCCAGGGCGTAGCGGGGGTCGTGCGGGGTGCGGGCGTAGGTGTGGTGGGCCTCGAGGTTGGTCTCGTCCACCACCAGGAACCCCAGCTCGTCGCACAGATCGAGAAAGGCGGGATCGTTGGGGTAGTGCGAGCAGCGGACGGCGTTGATGTGATGGGCCTTCATCGCCCGCAGGTCGGCCAGCATGGTCTCGCGGTCGATCACCTTGCCGGTGACGTCGTGGTGGTCGTGGCGGTTGACGCCCTTGATATAGACCATTTTGCCGTTCAGCCGCAGCTCGCGGTCGCGGATCTCCACCGTTCGGAACCCGACCCGGGTCCGGGTGGCCTCGACTTCCCGGCCCTCGGGGTCGAGCAACGTGGCCACCACCTTATACAGAGCCGGGGTCTCGTGGCTCCACGGAGACACCTTGCGCAGATCGGCCGCCACCTCGCCGATGGGCTCGCGGACCCGCTTGTGGCCCTCCAGGCCCCAGGGGATCTCCGCCTCCAGGGGCTTCCTCAGCGCCGCCTTGCCCCTGGCGTCGAACAGCTCCACCCGGAACCGCCAGCCCGCCGCGCCCGCCCCGCCCAGCCGCAGGTCGGCCTCGAACCGCCCGCCGCCGGTCCGGGGGTCGAACGAGGCCCGGCAGAACAGATCCTCGATGAAGGCCGGCCCGGTGGCCGAGAGGGTGACCGAGCGGGTGATCCCGTACTGCCGCCAGTGGTCCTGATCCTCGATGTAGGTGGTGTCGGCCCACTTCACCGCCTGCACGGCCAGCAGGTTGCGGCCGGGCTTCACGGCGGCGGTGACGTCGAACTCCGAGGGCAGCCGCGAGTCCTTGCCCATGCCCACGGGCACGCCGTTCACCCACACCCCGTAGCCCCCCGCCTCGACCCCGCCGAACGACAGCACCACCCGGCGGCCCGCCCAGCCTTTGGGCAGCGTGAACGTGGTGCGGTACAGGCCGGTGGGATTGGCGGCGGGCACCTTGGGGCTGTCCACCGGGGTGAACGGCAGCCGCCAGTTCGTGTAGTGGGGACGGTCGAACCCGTGCAGGGTCCAGCAGGCGGGAACGGGGAGGTCGGCCCAGCCCGCGTCGTCGAATCCCGCATCCGCGAATCCCTCCGGCGTGGCCTCGGGCCGGTCCACCAGGGTGAACCGCCAGGTGCCGTCCAGCACCACCCGCAGCGCGTCCCGGTCCGCCCGCGCGTCCTCGGCCGAGGCATACGGCAGCAGCGTCGCCCGGCCCGACAGCCGGTTGATCCCGGTCAGCTCCGGGGTCTGATGAGGAACAAGCGCGTCACGGGCGAACGGGGAGGGCATGGGCGGATCCTGGGGAATGAGGTGAAGGGGCGGATCATAGGCCGCACCCGATGCCATGCCAAGCGGGGGCGGCGTTGCCGCCGGGATTGGGGATTCGGGACGGGGGATTGGGGGGGACCAGACGAGGACGAGCAGGGCCCGATGTTGAGGCGGAGCGCCCGCCTCTGACGGTCCCCTCCCGGGAGGGGTGCCCGAAGGGCGGGGTGGGTGCGACTGGGCACGTGACTGGGAGCGGGACGGAGGCGTGCATCAACGAGAGGAGATTCCGAGATGAAAGGGAAGTGCCTATGTGGATCCGTGACGATCGTCGCTCCCAGCCGCAGGCAGGTTGGGGGGTGCCATTGCGATGCCTGTCGTCGCTGGGGTGGCGGCCCCGCGTTTGCCATCGAATGCGGGTCGGACGTGGAGATCCATGGCCGGGAACATGTGGAGAGCTACCGGTCGTCGGACTGGGCCGAACGGGGCTTCTGCAGGCGTTGCGGAACGCACCTCTACTATCGGTACCTACCAAGGAGTACCTACGCCATTCCCGCCGGTATCTTCGGCGATGTCGAAGGCCTGGAGCTGTCGCACCAACTCTTCATCGACCGGAAGCCGCCCTACTACGCCCTGGCCAACGAGACGGCCACCCTGAGCCATGACGAGGCCATGTCCGCGATCCGGAAGGACCGAGCGGATGCGGCCGCCGAACCGAAGCAAGGAGACGGCCCCGGAGCGGGTTGAGCGACAGGCTTCGCGCGAACCCAGATTCTGCTCGGGTCATTCCGCAGGCGGCTGAACGCTTCCGTCTTCGCCCTACGGGCTACGCCGCGACAGGTGGCGCTTCTAGCTACGGGCTCGGCACCGGCGACGTCCTGCGGGTTTTGGTGTCGCCAAACAGGCTCTGGCGACATGAAAACGGCTCTCGCGACAAATAGACGGCGTTTCGTGTCGTCAAATCCGCCTTCGCGACGTAGAGATAAGGATGCGCAGAGCATCGAGTTGGGTCGGCCGGGAGTTCTGGAGATCGTCATGATCACAGCACAGCGATTGAACGCGGTCGGGATCGTAGTGCGGGATCTGGAGCGCAGTCTGGCCTGGTACAAGGTCAGGTTCGGGTTCGAGCGCCGGTTCGACGTTCCCAACGGCGTGGTGATCGGGGCCGGGGGCGTGGAGCTGTGGGTGGCGCAGGCCCGGGAACCGGGCCCGGCCCGGGCGGCCGACCCGGCCCAGGACATCTGCATCCGGCTCATCGGGTTCGAGATCTCCGCGGAGGATCTCGCCCGGGTGCGGGCGGAGTTCCCCGAGGACGATGACATCGTGGAGATCGACCACCCGACGTACCGGAGCTGCATCGTCGAAGACCCCGATGGCCATGCCATCGAGCTGTTCGTGAACAAGTAGGTTCGGTGACCCAGGTCGTGGCGCCGACCCCACGGGGTCGGCCCCGGCCGCCTGGGGAGACGTGACATGATCGCACCCCGCAGCGGAATGCCGGGCGAGGAGGTCCGGCCTGCCAGGGTGCGCCCGCACTGGCCGCAGTCCCCTGTCCCGCCGTGCCGCATTCCGTCTACTCCATTGTCAGGCTGGCCCTGCGGCCAGCGGGCTTCACGGACCAACCGCCCCTCCGTGATGGGGCCAGTCCGCACTACTTGACCCGACTGCCCCGCCCGCCTAGATTGACGCCATGAGACAGGTGCTTGTCTATCCCGGCGAGGATGGCTACTGGGTTGCCGAGTGCCCCAGCCTTCCCGGATGCATCACTCAGGGCGCGACGCGCGAGGAGGCCATCGGCAACGCCAAGGAGGCCATTGAGGGCTACATCCTAGCCTTGCAGGAAGACGGGTTGCCGGTTCCCGAGGACAAGCTCGACGCGCTGCTCATGGCCCTATGAGCAAGCTGCCCCGGGTTTCCGGGCGGCAGGCGGCCGACGCGCTGCAGAAGGCGGGATTCCGGGTGTGCCGTCAACACGGTAGCCACGTGATTCTTCGCCGCGACGATCCTTTCGCCCAGACCGTGGTTCCCGCCCACCGGGAACTGGATCGCGGCACGCTTCGTGCGATTCTGCGTCAGTCCGGCCTTGGCGTGGAGGATTTCCTCGGCCTGCTGTAGCGGTTGCCCGCACCGGCGACGCCCGGACACCGCGCCTGATCCGCAGCGCGGTCTGCGCCAGGGGGGTGAGTACCGCAACCTGTCGCGGGCGGCCGAGAACGGCATGGCCCGGCCCGGTCGGACTGGGATAGGATGCGGGGGAATCCGCACCTGGAGGCGCGACGGTGGACATCCCGGTTCTGCATGTGGAAGGCGAGTCGCTGGCCGAGGCCTACGAGAAGGCGCTGGTCGAGCTGCACGACGAAGCCGAGGCGGCGGTCCGGGCCAAGATCCGCGCCCAGGATTCGGCCGCCGGAGAAACATCACCATGACCTCGGCTGCCCTCCGCTACAGCGCCTCCGTGTGGGAGGCGGAGTGGCCGCGGATCATGGGCCACGTCATCGGGGCCTGCCAGCGGCATGGGGTCCGGCTGGTGTTCTTCGACAACTCCGACTACCGTTTCGACAGCTCCAGGATTCGGGATACCTTTGGCCTCGAGGCCACCTCCTACCCGGAGGGGATCGCGGCAACCTTGGCCAGCCACGGAGGAACGTCATGAAGGTAGGGAAGAATCTGGGCATGCTGCTGCTGGCCGTGTGGCTGATCGCCACCGGGCTGATCCCGCTCATCCGTCTCAGCTTCTCCGGCCTGGAGACCATCATGGCCATCCTGGCCGTGGCCGCCGGGGTGCTCATCGTGCTGGGGCGGTAGCCGACCCCAGGGTGACTGCCTCTGGGCCCAGGGGATCCTGGATCAAGCGCGCGCGGCTCGTGTGGGTTCTCCTGGCCCTGGCGCAGCCATCAGGCCAGACCCAGGAGCCAGACGGGCAGGAAGGCGGCGCGTCCGGCGTGCTGGTGTTCGCGGGCCGGTACACGCGGGACAAGACGGGGCGAAGCGTGGATCCGCTCCGGTCGAACTACGAGAACAGCTATGTCGTCGGGGCGGCGTACGGGCGCGACCTGACCGCCCAGGGCGCGGGGTTCTTCGCCGGATGGGAGGCGGGCGGGGCGGTGCGGTTCGGAGACCGGGGGACCGGGGAGCTGTGGGGTGGGCTGGGGATCCGGCACCGGGGGGTTCCCATCGGCCCCGGGGTCCGGCTGAGGCCGTCGGTCACGGCGGGGCTGAGTGTGGTGGACCGGGCCATGGGCCTGGAGCGGGAGCGGGAGCGGCGGCGCGACGGCGATGTCCGGCTGCTCTACTACTTCGCCCCGGAAGTCGCGTTCGCGGCGACGGCCCGGCCCGACTGGGAGCTGGTAGTGCGGCTCCATCACCGGTCCGGGGGCAACCGGACCCTGGGCCGGATGGGCGAGGGACACAACGCCCATGCCGTCGGTCTTCGGAAACGGTTCTGACCCCCGCGGCAAACGCCGCCGGGCGGCCGGGACGCTTACGGTGCCGGGGCGGCAGCGGGCGCCGGGCCGACCGGAGCGATTCCAAGCCTCTCCCGGACCTCGGATGGGGACGCGGGAGTCTGGCCAAGGAGCCTGCCGAGTTCGACGATCCGCCGGACCAGCCCCGGATTGGTGGCCAGTTCGGTGCGTTCCGGGTCGGCGTACAGGTTGTCCTCGAGGCCAATGCGGACCCCGTGGCCGTGGAGCACGCCCATCGCGCAGGCCCTGAGCTGCGCCCCGCCGATGCCGCCGACGCACCAGATGGCGTCCGGGGGCATCTCGGCCAGCAGGGCGGCCAGGTGGGCCGGCGAGGCCTGGGCGGTGGCGAGGTTGCCGAGGATCAGGTTGACGTAATGCGGCGGCCTCAGCACGCCCTTGGCGATGAGGTAGTTCGCCATGTTCAGCATGCCCAGATCGAAGACCTCGAGTTCCGGCCGGATGCCGCGCTCGGCCATGGTCTCGGCCAGCCGGCGCACCAGGTCGGGGGCGTTGACGCTGGCCTGGCGCGCGAAGTTCATGGAGCTGAGGGTGAGGCTGGCCATGTCCGGGCGGAGGGCACCGTCGAGGCCCAGCACCTCGCTCCGCTTCTCGAACTCCCCGAAGTTCCGCCCGCTGCACGACACGCAGAGCACGAGATCGGGGTGCCGTTCCCGGATCCGGCCGATGAGGTCGGCGTAGCGGTCCTTACAGTAGTGGGGCCTCCCCTCCTCGTCGCGGACGTGGAGGTGGACCATGTTCACTCCGAGCGGCACGCAGGCGTCCACCTCGCGGGCGATCTCGGCGTTGGTGAGCGGCACCTGCGGGGACATGGCCCGGGTGGGGACCATGCCGGTGGGGCAGAGGTTGATGATCATGGCCGCGCGGACCGGCTCAGGGTTCCCATTCGAGAAGCAGGTGGGCCAGACTCTCCGACTCCCGGAAGGCGCGGTGGATCACCAGCGCCTCGCGGTCGCCCGCGATGAAGCGGTGGACGGCATGGCGGACCGGGACGTGCTCCAGCAGGCGGTACCCGAACTTCTCCTGGTACCAGCGGATGGCCCCGGGCTCGTCGCTGAAGGTGTGGACGCACCGGGCGCCCGCCTCGCGCATGTCGTCCATCCGGCGCTTCTGGAGCATCCGCCCGATGCCCAGGGAGCGGTGGTCCGGGTGGACCACGAAGAGCTGGGTCTTGGCCTCGCGGCTCGGCTCGTCGTACCAGGCCCAGGAGCAGAACCCCACCACCGCGCCCCCGTGAAGGGCGGCGAAACAGCGCTGGTCGAAGCGCACCGGGTTGATCCGGTTGCGGACCTGCAGGATG
>PXDE01000130.1 GCA_003566475.1 PVC group bacterium
ATCTGCCGCGTGCATTCCATGCGCGGTTAGCTGTCCCAATCAGAGGACTCCTGCGGTGCTGCAAGGATGACTCGAGTGCCGTTCGTGCGGATTCCGGAATAGGTTGACACTTGACGTCTGGACGTCTAGGGTATGCTTCCATGAATGAAGGGGAGAGCAGATTCCCGCCCGGCCGGGTGCGCGACAGCATCCTGCAGGTGATGTCGCTGACGTCGAAGGCGCTTTCGGTGAAGGAGATCGAAGACCGGGTGGAGCGGGTGCTGGGCCCGACGCCGAGGTCGTCGGTCCGGTCGTATCTCCGGCTGAACACCCCCGATCTGTTCGTGCGCGAAAGCCGGGGCTACTATGCGGTGCGAGGCGGCGCGAACGGAGCGGTCCAGCGCGACCTTCCGCTGGAGGACGCCTGGCGGCCGCCCATCGAGTTCGGGACATGCCGTCTCCACCATGCGGATTGCTTCGACTGGCTGGAGCAGCAGGAGGATGGCCGGTTCCACGGGGTGGTCACCGATCCCCCCTACGGGCTGCACGAGTATTCGGCCGAGCAGCAGCATAAGCTGCGGCGCGGGAAGGGAGGGGTGTGGAGGATTCCGCCGTCCTTCGACGGCCATGTCCGCTCTCCCCTGCCGAGGTTCACCACCCTGAGTCCCGAGCAGCTCGAGGAGCTTCGGGGCTTCTTCTTCGTCTGGGCCCGGCTGCTGCTGCCCAAGCTCGTGCCGGGGGCGCACGTGGTAGTGGCCTCCAACCCTCTGCTGTCCTATCTGGTGTCCGGCGCGCTGGCCGATGCCGGACTGGAGCGGCGGGGGGAGATCGTGAGGCTGACCATGACCATGCGGGGAGGCGACCGCCCCAAGGCCGCCCACGACGAGTTTTCCACGGTCAGCGTGATGCCCCGTTCGATGTGGGAGCCCTGGCTGGTCTATCGGAAGCCGATCGAGGGACGGGTGCAGGACAATCTGCGAAAATGGGGGACGGGAGGGTTCCGAAGGCCGTCCGAGGAGAAACCGTTCGGCGACGTCATCCCATCCGCCCCTACGCGGAAGGCCGAGCGGGGTCTCGCCCCCCATCCCAGCCTGAAGCCGCAATCCTTCCTGCGGCCGCTGGTCCGGGCGGTGCTCCCCCTCGGAAAGGGCACGGTGCTGGATCCCTTCGCCGGCGCCGGATCGACCCTGGCCGCCGCCGAGGCCGTGGGGTATTCCAGCGTCGGGGTCGAGAAGGATCCGCACTACTTCGACATGGCCCGGGCCTCCATCCCGCGCCTGATCGGCTACCCGCCGAACGGAAGTCAGGCCGACCGGTAGATCCAGGCCTCGCGCAGCTTGCGGATGCCGTCCTTATGAAGCTCGAACGGAAGGACGGCATCCCGATTGAACTTCGTGAGGTCAACGGCGTTGTGTGCGATGGGCATGGGATCCCTCTTGGGCGGAATGGCGGGTATCAGGTGCCCATTCCGCATAACCGGAGAGGATGGCGGAGGTCAAGCGGGGGTTCTTTCAGCATGGCCGCACGCAGGCCGCGCCCCGAAGGGGCTAACGCCGACCGGGAGGGCGAGGCTCCCGCCGAGCCGGAGCGAGGAAGGGCCATGCCTCGGATCCTGGAAAGAGCCTGTCACCTGCCAGGAGCGGACCATGGTCTGCCCTCGCTCGCGGCTCATCCCGCCCGTGGCGGGATGAGCCCTCCCGGCCCGCAGCGGGAGCCTCGGCCCCCCGTGGCCCGGGCATCTTGCCCGGAGCCGAGCGAGGTTCGATCCCGATGAGTCCATGAAGAGCGTCTCTACTAACCATGGTCGTCCCGGGATTCTGCCTCGCACAGGCACGGGCTGGAAGCGCCGTGCCACGTCGGCGGCATCGTGCCCGCCTGCGGGGGTACGTTAGGCAAGGGGCGGCCTGGTTTCTGAAGGTGGCGTTGGGGTTGCGATCTCGGCCGAATCCCGTAGGGTGGGAACGTCTTCGTCTATTATCGCAAGGAGAGAGGCCTGATGTACGTGTCCCGATACCTTCTCGTCCCCCCGGCAACGCTGGCGGTCGCCTTCGCCATGCTGATGTCGGGTTGCGCGGCCGGGCCGCGCCACGCCCAGATCGAGGAATACCATCACCCGGATGCCACCTACCGCGGAACCTTCGTGGACGAGGGCGTCATCCAGGTTAACCTGGAGTTCACGCTGAGGGACGGGGTGGTGACCGAGGCATCCTTCCGGCATCTGGTGGGCGCGATTCCCGAGTACAACCTCGACACGGAAGAGGAGCCCTACCGGTCGGTGGTGGCGCAGTACGAAGAGGCCTTGCAGCACCTGGTGGGCAAGCCGCTGGCCAGGCACCTGCGGGATCTCTACGAACCGGGACGGGTGGTGAGCCTCGAGGTGGATGGCTATTCGGGGGCCACCATCCGGGCCAACAAGATCTTGTCCGCGATTCGCGACGCCCTGAACCGGGGGCCCTACCAGCTCTAGTACGAGGCTCCTGCCGAGCCGGAGCGAGGAAAGGCCATGTCTCGGATCCTGGACCGAGCCTGGCACCTGCCAGGAGTGGACCATGGTCTGCTCTCGCTCGCGGCTCATCCCGCCCGTGGCGGGATTCGCCCTTTCGGGCGGTTGCGCGAGCCTCGGCCACCCGTGGCCCGGGCATCTTGCCCGGAGCCGAGCGAGGTTCGATCCCGATCGGTCCATGAAGAGCGTCCTTACCAACCATGGTCGTTCCGGGATCCGACCTCGCACTGGCACGGGCTGCCTGCCCGCCCTCCCGTCCGGTCGGGAGCAGGCGGGGAAGCGCCGTGCCACGTCGGGGGCATCCTGTTGGCAGACGGTGACTTGTGGGACAAGGCGGTGTCGCGCGGGGTGAGGTGGCGACGCGCCCGCCCCACTTTTCGCTTCGCAAATCGTCAATCGTCCGTTTACCGTTCCCCAATCCCCAATCCCCAAACTTGTCCGACGAAGCGTCCGCGCGAAGTCGGATCCCCAATCCCCGCGCCCCCAGGGCGCTCCCCATGCCCCCCCTCGCCCTCATCCAGAGCCGCGCCTATGCCTCCCCCGAGGAAAGCACGCGGCGTCATGCCGAGCTGATCCGCGAGGCGGCGGAGCGGGGCGGGCAGATCCTGTGCCTGCAGGAGCTGTTCCGCACGCCGTACTTCTGCGACCGCGAGGATCCGGCGCGGTTCGATCTGGCCGAGGCGATTCCCGGACCGTCGGTGGACGCGCTTGCCCCGCTGGCGGCGGAGCTGGGCGTGGTGCTGATTCTGCCCGTGTTCGAGCGGCGGGCGGCGGGGATCTACCACAACTCGGCGGTGGTGGTGGACGCCGACGGGGCCGTGCTCGGCACCTACCGCAAGATGCACATCCCGGAGGATCCGGGGTTCCACGAGAAGTTCTACTTCACCCCCGGCGACCTGGGGTACCGCGCGTGGGACACCCGGTATGGCCGGATCGGGGTGCTGATCTGCTGGGACCAGTGGTATCCGGAGGCGGCCCGGCTGACCGCGCTGCGGGGGGCGGAGATTCTGTTCTACCCCACGGCGATCGGCTGGCTGCCCGAGGAGAAGGCGGAGCTGGGCCGGGCCCAGCACACGGCCTGGGAGACCGTGCAGCGCGGCCATGCGGTGGCCAACGGCTGCTTCGTGGCGGCGGTGAACCGGACCGGGACCGAGGCGGGCACCGAGTTCTGGGGCCAGAGCTTCGTGGCCAACCCCTATGGCGAGGTCATCGCCAAGGCGTCGGAGGACCGGGAGGAGGTCCTGATCGTGGACGCGGACCTGCGTCAGGTGGAGTCCTTCCGCCGCATCTGGCCGTTCTTCCGGGACCGGCGCACCGACAGCTTCGGGGGCATCGGGGAGCGGTTCCTGGACGGGTGAGGGCGTCGTTACGTAGTCCCCTCAGGACTGATTCAGCCCGCAGACTTTTTGGAACCGCTTACACCCGGCAAAGCCGACGGGCCTGCCGGACCTCATCCAGATAGGCCGAGGCGACCTCGGGTTCCAGCCCCTCGCCGGAGGCATGCAGCTCCTGGAGCATGGCGGCCGGGTCGGACGAAGGAGCGGGATGAGTCTCCGCCTGGGCCACCGCGCGACGAACGACCTCGGCCTGCGAGACCTGCCACCGGCGGGCGAGGCGCTTCAGGCGGGCGGCCGTTTCGCGGTCCAGAGCGAACGTGGTGCGGTGGGTCATCGTTGGCATACCATCGGACCATGCCATACTCTGAGGCGCGGGCAAGTCTCCCGGGGCTCCCCAAATCCGCACGTAAGCAGGCCCTGGCCCGCTCGTCTGGTCCGAGATCCCGGCCAGACTCGGCCGTCTGGGCCTTCCAGGATCGGGCTCCTGTCGTCGATGCGTTCTACGCGACCGATCCGGGGCGTCCGACGTGGGATGGGCGTCCCCGCCCGTCTCGGCGGAGAGCATGGGCCTGGCTTGCCCCTGATCCGTGTTTTCACTCGAATGCAGGGACTTCTCAGGCTCCGGGCATCGCGGAGACGGGCGGGGACGCCCATCCCACATGGGGGGCCGCCTCTTTACGCCCCCGTCGGTTCCCTTCGCTTACGTGCGGATTTGGGGGATCCCCGACGGGGCCGCAGCCTCGACGTGGCGGCTCAGGCCCGGACCAGCGGTCCGAGCACGGGATCGGTGCCGCGTCTGGAATTCCCGTAGTCCTCGATCGCGCGGAGCATGGTCCGGTGGCATTGGGGGCACGCGCCGTGGCTGAGCGCGGGGAGGACGGACTGCTCGAAGAGGCCGAGGGCCCACACCGCCTTCTCCACCTCGAGCCATCCCTCGCCGGGCACGGAGATGCGCTTGCACCAGGAGCAGGAGGCGAGGCAGCGCGAGGCGCGGGGGACCTGGGGATCGAGCAGCGGGACCGCCGGGCGCGGCTGGATCTCCACGGTACGGACCTCGAAGCGGACCTTCGGCGCCCGGGGGGCGGAAAGGGTCATGCTCAGCAGGCGGCGGAGATCCGGAGAGTCGCAGCGCAGCCGGAACCGGAAGGGACGGCCGGAAGCCCGGACCCTGGCCAGCAGCTCGCGGTAGATTTCCTGGGTGGTGGGGCCCGACACGAAATCCCAGAGACTGCGGCCATGGATTCCCGGTGGGAGCAGGTGGGCGCCCTCGTTTTCGGAAGCGAAGGCGCTCCAGGCCTCGTTCATCTCGACCAGGCGGTCATGGGCGTCCACATGGTAGATGACGGGCTCGGAGGGCGGTGGCGGGCGGGCAGGCATGCTTTCACTATGGGGCCATAGATCGCGGAGGCAAGCGCGGTCAGCATTCCGGTGGACCTTGCTGCGTACCTCCCGGGTGTGGTTGAGTGATCGCCCATGAGCCCATCGTGTCATCCACCCGTGCGCTGGCCGGCCGAATGGGAGCCGGTGGAGGCGGTGTGGCTGTCGTGGCCGCTGCGGGGGGACCTTTGGGCCGGGGGCCTGGACGCTCTCCAGGACGGCTTCGCCGGGCTGGCCGCGGCCATCGCGCCTGAGGCGGTGGTTCGGGTCAATGCGGTCGGCCGGGCCCACGACGCGATCCGCGTCCGCTGCGCGGCGGCCGGGGTTCCCGGCGACCGGCTGGAGCTGTTCGACCATCCGACCGACGACGTGTGGTGCCGGGACCACGGGGCCATCTTCGTCCGCCGGATCAAGGACGGTGACCTTGTGGCCACGGACTGGCGGTTCAACGCCTGGGGGGGCAAGTTCCCCCCCTGGGATCAGGATGACCAGGTGGCCCGCCGCATGGCCGAATCCCTCGGGCTGCCCTGCGTTTCCTCGGACATGATTCTGGAGGGCGGCGCCATCGAGGGTAACGGGGCGGGGCTATTGCTGACCACCGAGGCGGTGCTGCTCAACCCCAACCGCAATCCGGACTGGGGTCGGGAAGCCATCGAGGCGGAGCTTCGGCGGATGCTGGGCGTCGGGTCGGTGTTCTGGCTGAGCCGGGGGCTCGAGGGCGACGACACGGACGGGCATGTGGACGACCTGACCCGGTTCGTGGCCGAGGACGCGGTGGTGACCATGGTCGAGCCGGACGGGGCCGACCCCAACCACCGGGTGCTGGCCGAGAACCGGGAGCGGCTGCGCGACCTGCGGACAGCGGCCGGGTCGCGGGTGGAGATCGTGGATCTGCCCATGCCGGGCCCGGTGCGGCCTCCGGATCCGGACTGGCGTCTGGACCGGCTGCCCGCCAGCTACGCGAACTTCCTGGTCTGCAACCGCCGGGTGCTGGCCCCGGTGTTCGGCCAGCCCCGGGCCGACGACCGGGCCCTGGGGATCCTGCGCGAGTGCTTCCCGGGCCGGGAGGTGGTGGGGATCGACGCCCGGCGGTTCCTGGTCGAGGGCGGCGCGGTGCACTGCCTCACCCAGCAGCAGCCGGCCGCATGTCCCCCGGTCCATCGGCACGAGGACGCCGGCGGGCGGACCTGAACGCCACCGCGCGCACGGTCTTTTCCTATGGCTCTGGATGGCGAGGGGTCAGGCCTTTACCCTTTCCATCCGACCCCAATCCGGCGCTGGATACGGTGGAAAACGGACGGGATGGCAAGGGTAAAGGCCTGACCCCATCGCCGCCCCGTCCTCGAACCGCCCAAAGGACCAGACCGTGCACCGCGCGGATCGGGGAAAACACGGGGTTCTCTTTTCTCCGCGGTTTGGGTACGCTGACCCGTCTATGAGCCGACCTCCCCCTCAGCTTCCTGGCTACGAACTCCTGGAAATCGCCGGCGTCGGCGGCATGGCCTCGGTGTGGCGGGCCCGCCAGATCTCGCTGGACCGGGAGGTGGCCATCAAGTTCATGGCCGACGCCCACCTGACCGACGCCGAGGTCCGGGAGCGGTTCAGCCTGGAGGCGCGGGCGGCGGCCAAGCTCATCCACCCCAACATCATCCAGGTCTACGACGCGGGCGAGCAGGACGGGGTGGCCTACTACATCATGGAGTTCGTGGACGGCCGGACGGTGGGGGACTGGCTGGAGTCCAAGGGCAGCCTCAGCGAGAACCTGGTGGCCCGGGTGGCCGAAGGGGTCGCCAATGCGCTGCGCTACGCCTGGGACAAGTTCCGGATCATCCACTGCGACATCAAGCCCGACAACGTGATGGTCGAGCGGACGGGCGCCATCAAGGTGGCCGACCTGGGGCTGGCCCGGATCATCGGCCAGTCCAGCGAGGTGGAGTCGGACACCATCCTGGGCACGCCCAACTACGCCTCGCCGGAGCAGGCCCGGGGCGACGCGCACCTGGACTTCCACACCGACATCTACTCGCTGGGCATGACCATGTACCACATGGTCACCGGCCATCTCCCGTTCCGGGAATGCTCGCCCTCGGCCGCCTACGACCGGCAGATCGACGGCTACGTCCCCGACCCTCTTGACCTGAAGGCCGAGCTGTCGCTGCCCATGGCCATGCTGCTGGAGAAGATGACGGTCAAGGCGCCCGATGGCCGGTACGCATCGTGGACGGCGTTTCTGGACGACCTCTACAAGGTGGTGGACGGCCACATGCCCGCCGCCCCCTGGCCCGAGGAGGGCGAATCGACCGTGGGCCGCAGCGGCGTCCGGAGCGCGGCCATCGAGGCGGCCCAGGCCGCCAAGGTCCGGCACCCCGCCCTCAAGGTCTCCTCGGCCAAGCTCCATGCCGCCACCCAATCCCCGTCCGTGGCCCCGCCCAAGTCGCATCCGGTGGCCATCCTGGTGATCCTGGCCCTGCTGGGGGGGATCGGGTTCACCGGGTGGAAGGTCTACGAGCGCTTCGGCCAGGATGGCGACGGCCCGGACGGACCCGACCCCGGACCGGACGTGGTCGTCCCCACCCCGACCCCGACGCCCGCACCCGATCCCCATGGCCCCGTGCCCCGGCTCCAGGGAACCTGGGACCATCCGCAGTGGCGGCGGGGGGTGGGCCTCCACGACCGGGCCGCCCAGCGGCTCTGGCGGGTCAAGCGCGGCCAGCGGCCGGTCGAGGAGCTGGGCCAGGTCGAGACCGACATCCGGGCCGCCGTGGCCATCTTCGAACGGCTCCGCGAGATCGCCCCCCCCGACTCCGTGGATCTCGACGCCACCATCCGCCAGTGCTACGAGCTGGTCTTCGAGGCCCGCAAGGTCCAGGCGGGAAGGTGAGGCGTATTTTGGATTGTGGATTGTGGATTGTGGATTGTGGATTTCGGAGCGCGGAGCGCCGATTCGGGGCGGAACGGCCCGGTGTCGCCAAGGCAGTCTCCTGCCGTGCCGCCTGCGGATCGGAGACTGCGCCCCAGAGACTGGGGCGGC
>PXDE01000485.1 GCA_003566475.1 PVC group bacterium
CCCGCCTGTTCCCGGAAGGGATCGGGGCGCTGATCCCAGGTCCGGCAGGTGGCGCTTCTGCTTGAGACGCGACGGGAGTGGATGGTGCCAAAGGCCCCGTTTCGCGTGAAGCGCATACCCCTCAACCTATCGCTCCGTACGCCTCCACGTTGAATCGCCCCTCCGGGGCTTGGGGTTTAGGGGGCAGGGCGCCCGAAGCAGAGCCCCGAAGGGGCGATTCAGTACAGCCCAGGGCGTTAGCCCTGGGAATCCGTGAGTTACAAAGTCACGAGCCCTGAAGGGGCGACTCCATGGGGAGGAACCGAGGTTTGTGAGGTCGACCCGAGTGCGCTTTGCGGGACGAAGGAAAAATGGTGACAGCAACCTTGGTCGGCGCCTTCACGGTCCGGAATCTGTCTTCGCCAGAAGCGGCTCCAGATCCAGCACATGCCGGTGCCCGCCGGCCTCGATCACCATGCGGCCGCTCCCCAGAGCCTGGCGGAGGGGCGGGCTGTCGTAGACCGGCCAGTCGTCCCAGGTCAGGGCCTGGCCGTTGGTGGAGGCGTCGGGCCGGCCGCCGGGGCCGCCGGTGTGACGGATGACGAGCACGTCGCCGGCCAGGCTGGTCATCCGGGCTTCACGATGGGACTCCAGGCGCGACGTGTCCACGGCGACCTTCTCGACCACAGCCCGGCGGAACGCGTCGAGGTCGGGGTAGGTCGGGGCCTCGCCAAGCTGGATCGCCCATCCCCCGAGCCGGCCCAGGGAGACCAGCCAGCGGTGGAGGGGATCGCGGGGGGCGGAGGCGACCTCGGCGAACGCGGCCTGGCCGTTGAGGGGCCGGGCGGCGATGTGTCCCTGGCCCGTGGACCAGAAAACCCAGCCGCCGTCCTCCACCGGGTCGCCCAAGGCCAGGGGCGCCCCGAAGATGCTGCGGTGGACGGTGCGCTCGTCCTCGTCGGCAGGCACCCAGCACAGGTTGAGCGCGGCGTCACCGGCCTGATGGTACTGGTCGTAGGGGGTGCGCCCTTCGATAGGGTAGTGGCGGTGGTACCCGTTGGCCGCGCCGAAGGTGTGGACGTCGTCGTCGCCGAGCAGGGCCGCCTTGAACATGGTGGTCTGGGGCAGGATGGTGCCGACCACCCGGACCCCGCCCTCCGGAGAATAGAGCGTGCCCATGGCGGTGTGGCGTCCGACGAACAGGATCTCCTGGTCCTTGTTGCCCTGTGGACCGTAGTAGGCGGGCTTGCTGTTGCGGGCGGTGAAGGGCAGGTCCACCTCCTTGCGGGCCAGGGCCACGATGGCCGGAGGCGGGCGGTAGCCGGAGAGGGCAAGGGCGGTGACGGCATGGCGGGTGACCCGGGTGGGCGGATCGTCCGTCACGTCGCGGGCCGAGCCCCCGAACCAGAGCCAGGCCATCCAGTCGGTGGGGGTGCTGACGGCGCGGGCGGCGAAGCCCCGCGACTCCGGGCCCACCGTGCAGCCGTGGAAATACTTGAGGGCCACGGCGGCCGCGATCCAGTCCATGCCGGCCCGGGCCAGGTCGCGGGTGCGCTCGTCGGGCGAGAAGTCGACCACGCTGGAGAGGGAGGCCGCGCTGAAGGCGAGGTAGGTCGAGGAGCAGTACTCGCCCATGCCGATGGTCAGCATGCGCCGGACCGTGTCCTCGAGCCAGGTCTCGAGCTCGCGACGCGGATCCGAGCCCTCGCGGGCCCCGGGGATCGGGCCCTCCAGGCGCTGGGCCCACACCAGGCCGCTGGCCCGATGCATGAACGCATGGTTCTCGGTGCCGCCGCGCTGCATGATGTGGAACCAGTTGCGGGCGTCGTGCTCGTTCGACTCCCAGATGTCCGGGGGCAGGCGGTCGCGCAGGGAGAAGGCGAGGCGGGTGCGGAAGTAGGCGGCGAAATGGTAGAGGCCGCGGTCGTCCTTGCCCCGGTCCACCTCCATGAGATCGCGGTAGGCGGCCAGGGACCGGGCGTCGGCGGGGTCGTGGCTGAGCCGGGCCAGGATGGGCGGCATGGCATATTTGTGGGGGTCGCCGAGGTTGATCCGCGCCGCCCACTCGGTGACCTCCTTGGGGTCGATCTCGCGCATCTTGCCGAGGTAGATCTCCGCCCGTTCGCGGAACCCGGCCTCGTAGGGATCAGGGTCGGCGGCGGCGGAGACGGCGGGGATGGCGGCCATGGCGAGGAGGAGCAGGGGATGGAAGGTGCGACGAATCATGGGAGAAGAGTAGTCCGGATGGGTCGGGGAGGCAATCGGGTGGGGAGTTCAGGGGGCTGAGGCGATTCGGTGGAGAGGCGCAGAGAAGGCGGCAGGGACGGGGAAGGAGGGAACATCGAACGTCCAACATTGAACATCGAAGTTGCAGGGGCGAGTCTGTCCCTAACCTTCAGGGATCCCTTGGGTGGTGTGGGGACTTCTCGATGGTCCGTCGGTCCCTTCTGGGGGCCGGGCACGGGGACAGCACCCGGCCACAGGACTATGGCAAGGCGAACGGGTCGTGCGGAGGAGGATCGCTGGCGGGGCGGATGAACGGATTGACCCGGACCACCCAGGTCTCACCGCGTCCAGGCACGATCTCAAGCCAGGTCCACGCCTCGCGAACAGAAGCGGGGGCAGGATCGAGGAACGAGGTGTCCAGACTGCTCAGATCGGAGGGAGGGGTGCCGTGCGCCCGCACATGCCCCTGAACCGTCAGTTCGGCCACCAGGCTCAGATAGGCAAGGATGCCGATCTCGCTGTTTTCGCGGAGTTGGGCGGCGATGCTCGGGGCACGCAGGCCGATCTGAAGGCCGATCGGGTCGTCGGCGGTCACGACGTCCCAGGCCGACCCCATCTGCTCCATCCGGGCGAAGAACGCCGCCGCTCCGGGATCGTCTGGGTTCTCCAAATGGGCGACCACGTGCTTCATGATCTGTTGGAGATTCCTGGAGACCGAATGGGGGGAACTTCCCCGAAGGGAGAGGATCCATTGCGGCCATACCCAATAGGACTTTCGCCTAAACAGGCGTGGTGACCTATACTCCCGGAAGGATAGAGGCAACGTCCGGGCGGAGGCGAGCCTTGTGGACCAGTACCAGGCCGACTGGCGGGCGGCTTCCGCTGGTGACGGGACCTCTCCGGCGGCCTGAACTAGCCGCCGAATCCACGTCGTTCGGACGTCGTCGGGCAAGTCATGGTGGTCGGCCACTGCCCGGATCGTCCATCGTAGGGATTGCGCGTTGGGGGCGGTAGAGTGGATCTCGGCCGGGCCACGCTGCATGATGGCATTCGCCGTCAGGCCCAGATGGAGGGCGCGGGTGGCGGCGTCCCAGTCGTCGGCGGCCGCGTAGGCGTACATGACCACGGCGGCCATGTCGGGAATGGTGAATGGGGGGCCGGAATGGACAGGGGCCAAGTCCACGAGCGCATAGCTTGGGGCGACGGAGGCCGGGTCGTCCAAGGCCGCCTGCAGGAGGCCCGCCGCAGATTCCCACCTCGACAGGATCTCCTGGGCGGCGTCCTCGCGGCCCGGGGGCGGCCAACCATGGCGGAACGCCTCCGGCCTCAGGTCGAAGTCGAGGAATGCGCCCATCGAGAAGTCGGCCCGCTGGAAGAGATCTGTCCCGCTTCCGGGGACGATCTCGTCGATGTTCACCATGGGCACGGCGGGGGTGAGGTCGACATCGTCGCGGGGGATGACCCAGGGTTTGCGGTAGGAGAGGAAGGCACCCAGCAGGCCAACCGGGACGGCGAACCCGGCGAGGATAAGCAGGCGGCGTTTCGCCCTGGGGTTCGGTCTTGCTTCAGACTCAGGCTGGGGGGCCGGGGGCTTCATGGCGGGAGATTATGCGGTCTGGCATCCTGCCCAACAGCATAATCGTCCTCGCTCCGGCTTAGCAGGCCGTGAGCCCCGCCGCGTGCGTCGCGTTCCGCGCCTACGCGGTCACGCGATTGGGGCAACGACCCCTCACGGGGAGCCTCGCCCTCCCGGTCGGCCCTGTCCCCGACTGGTCGGGAGAGGCCTGTCCCTACACGGCGGGGTCTGTCCCCAATCCCTGTCACCATCTCCCCCAGAAGAGACCTGTCCCTAGCCCGAGTTTCGCACCTTGCGTCATAAATGCCTGCAAACACTACATCTAGCTTCCAGGGGCACTACAGAATCGTCAGCGTGCTCAGGGCCGAGAAGGGTCTGTCCCTAGTCGGGAGGGTCTGTCCCTAACCGTTCAAGCGGGAGCACACGGTGCGCTTCGGCACCGCCGTGCACGAGCCTTTTCGGGGGATCGGGTAGATCGATGAATCGCACCTGCCAACGCGTTGACTCCAGAAGCATATATGCTAATGTGCGGATATGCGGACTACCCTGAATCTTGAAGACGCCCTTTACCGTCGGGTGAAGGTTAAGGCTGCGCGGGAAGGTCGGACGGTCAAGGACGTTGTCGAAACGGCTCTCCGGTCTTTGGTCGGCGACCCGGCCATGGACACTCCGGAGCCTCGCCGGGTCCGCCTGCCGCTGATCCCGGCCCGGCCGGGGCGGCCGAGGCTCTTCCAAGGCATGACGACGGAGGAGATCCACGACCGGCTGGCCGGACTGGAGACCGATGTGGAGCGGGCGGGACCGGATGACCTTCCTGCCTGACGTCAACGTCTGGCTCGCCGCCGCCGTGGGGGCGCATGTCCACCACCCTGCGGCGAAGATGTGGATGGATGATCTTGGCATGGAGGATCGAGCCGTGTTCTGCCGTACCACCGAGCAGTCGTTCATGCGGCTGCTGACGGTGCGGATCGCCCCTGGATTCGAACCGGTGACGAATGCCAGGGCGGTGGCGGTCTACAGGAGCTGGCGGCTTGACCCGCTTGTGGAATTCCGCCCCGAGCCCACGGGGATCGGGCGCTGCTGGCCGGAGCTTGCCGAGCAGCCGACGGTTTCCCCCAAGCGGTGGACCGACGCCTACCTCGCGTCCTTCGCGATTGTCGGCGATTACGAACTTGTGACCTTCGACCGGGGATTCCGGGGTTTCGACCACGCGGGTCTACGGTGGCGGCTGCTGGAGGAGGGTCCGTCGGCAGGTGCTTGAGCCATGCCCCCGCCTCAAGTCGGCGCTTGAGGCGGGAGGGGCTGTCCCCAATGCCCCTTACCGTCTCCCCGAAGGAGACCTGTCCCCAGTCCCAAGCAGCAGGAGATCCAGCCCTGCGAACCTCCGGAAATCCCTGTCGAACGAGACCAGCCTGCACCCGCACGCGACGGCCAGGGCGGCCAGGTAGGCGTCGGTCCATAGGGGCTGAGGGAAATCCGCGGAGTCGGAAAGCGACTGAAAGGTTGCGTCCACGTCCAGTGGCTCCGGCAGGAAGGTTATCTCCGGCAGGGTGCGGAACTGGCGGTAGGCCCGCCAGGCCTCCGGAGGGGAGAACGGTCGGCCGGCCATGGCTTTGGGGTGCGTGATGAGCCGGAGGAAACCGAGCATGGTCACCCGGCAGTAGGCAAGGGATGCCGCGGCGCCCTCCTCCCAATAGAGCCGGGCCTGGCCATGATGCTGATGGGTACCGTCGGCCAAGGCCAGCCAGACGTTGATATCCGGAAGGTCAACCGGGGCGGGCGCGGTCCTCGTCATCAAGGATCCCCTGGAGTTCGGCGTTCCGCAGGGCGGGAGTGAGGGTGCCATCCGGCGCCCGGGCGATGGGGAGGGGGCTGCGGGCCGGGGGCGTCGCTCCCCGGGTCTCCTCCGTCCGCATCCGCAGGCCTGCGTCGACGTATACGGCCAGCAGCTCCTTGAGTTTGACCCCTCTGCGCGCCGCGCGGGCCTTCAGTTCCCGGAACAGCGGGTCCGGCAAGTCCAAGGTGGTTCTCATCCCATGACGATCCGACATCGGCGTAAAAACGTCAAGATGCAAAAACGCCTTCTGTCTCTCCCAGACCTGTCCCTAGCGTCGAAGAAGACCTGTCCCCAACTGGTCGGGAGAGACCTGTCCCTACCGAGTGGGGTCTGTCCCCAATGCCCTTCAGCATCTCTCCGAAGGAGACCTGTCCCTAGCCCGAGTTTCGCCCCCTGCGTCGTAAGTGCCTGCAAACACGGGGTCGATCTTCCCAGCGCACTACAAAATCGTCAGCGTGCTCAGGTCCCAGAAGGGTCTGTCCCCATTCCCTCGGGATCCCTCGGTTGGTAATGGCCTGTCCCTAACCTTCAGAAGGGTCTGTCCCTAGTTGGGAGGGTCTGTCCCTAACCTCCATGGACCTCATGGGGGGGTGGGAGTCGGGAGGGTCTGGCCCTAGCCTCCGCCGCAGTCTAAAGGGGTGGTCGCCCGGCCAATCGGCCTCCGTCTGTGGACTGCGGTGGCATCGGCCGGCCAAGGCGCATCGTCCACGGCAAGACCTCCTGACTCACCAGGTCGCATCGCCTCCGCACCACGTGCGACACCGCCTTGGCTTCCGCCCGGCTTCGCAGAGCTACGCCGCGGCAGGCCGGAGGCGGGACGTCGCCCTTCGCCCTCGCCGGAGGAGCCCCTCCGAGGGCAGCCAAAGCGGTGGCGCACCAGCGACCAGGCATTGCGCCTGGGTGCGCCTGAAACCTTGGGTGGGGCTGTTGGTCAAGCACCGGCTTGATGCCACCGCAGTTCATGGGCTTGCGGTGTCCCAGATACGACACAGGCGGCTTTCGGGCGGGGTCGGGCCTCTTGATCGTCCCCTCGGGAGGGGGGCGCGGCCTGCGGCGAGACGGGGGCGACCGGGTCGCGGTTCGGGGGAGCGAGGCTTGCGCCAGGGGCCGGGAGGGCGAATCCTCCCGGTGAGCCGCGCGCGAGAGAAAGCCATGGTCCGTTCCTGGCCGGTGCCTGACTCGTTCCAGGAACCCAGGCATGTCCTGGTCTCGCTCCGGCTCGGCGGGAGCCTCGCCCTCCCGGACGGGCTGTCTCCCTGTCTGGGGGCGATCATGGGCGCCTCCTTCCCTGTTCGATCATCGTCGGCTTGCCCAAGCAACGCTCGAACGCATCGGACGCATCGGACGCGTCGGATCAGGCGGGAGGATCCTGGTTCCCCGCGTCCCACAGCCCGTAGCCCACGTCGGCGCCGCATGTCTCAGCCCACATCAGGCTTAACCCAGCGGTCCAGGGGCGCTCAGTGACCCCTGGCCGCTCCCCACCATCCAGCCCTTCATCCATCACCCATCACTTCCCCGCTGGCAGGGGGGGGCGCCCGGTGGCTGCTCGTGGGTGGAGGTTGACGACGTCGGTGGGGCGGGCCGGGAAAGGTCCCGGACGCGGGTCAGGACAATGGCCTCGACATGGCAGACAAAGAAACCGAGGACGGCGGTCCCAAGCATGAACAGCGACCTGCCGAGTTGCTCTCTCCCTCCGAGCAAGAAGAAGACTCCCCCTAGGCCGTAGAGCACCGCCAGGCCACTTCCCACCTGGGCGAGGCCGGAGGCGACGGCGAGCACGATGTCGGCGCTCCGCGTATAGGCGAAGGCGCTCTCCCGCGAGTGCCTCGGGTCCGGCGCCCGCTCCGGCAGGCTCACGGCCCCGCCCGCGGGGGCCCGGCGGGCGAGCCCATGCTCATGAGGGAGCGCAGGTCGGCCACGGCGAGGTGGGCCTGGGCGAGGTAGGCGGCGAGGGTGATGGAGTGGTTGGGGGTGATGCTGTAGTCGCGTCCGGCCATGATCATGGGGGTGCGGATGGGCTGGAGGGCGGCGTGGAGCTCGCTGAGGGCGCGGTTCATCTGGCCCATGGCCCGCTGGCCGTCGATCACCTGCTCGAAGTCGTCGCGGACGGCGAGGAGGAGATGGTAGAGGGCGAAGGCGGTGCCCCGGGCCTCGAAGAACACGTCGTCGATCTCCAGCCACGGGGTCTTGCGGACGAGCCGGCGGCTGCTGTCGAGCACCTCCTCGCGGCCGGCGAGGGGGGGCTCCCACTGGGGGCGCTCCTCCTCCGGGCGCTCGAGGGTCTGCTGGGGGGCGATCTGCTCGTGGGCGTACCCGAACGAGGTGAGGGCCCTGGGGTCGTAGAGGTAGTCGCCGGCGCTGGCCCGGAGGGCGATGGCGGTCTCGCCCAGCCGCCGCTCCACGTAGCGGAAGTATTCGGCCAGGTTGTCCTGGCGCACGAAGAACGGGGCCCGCTCGCGGCCCGGGCGGGAGAGGGCCTCGAGGTAGGCCTCGAGCTCGTCGCGGGCCACCGTGTACTGGGATTCGGCGGAGGGCAGAATCCAGGAGGTGTGGTCGATGTTGATGCGCTGGAAGGCCCGGCGGATCTCGGGCGGGCCCTCGGACTGGCCCCGGTACCGGGTCATGTCCAGCATCAGCACCAGCACGATGTCCCGGACGGCCACCAGGGCGCCGTACTCCCAGTTGGGGATGTTGTCGAGCCAGCGCACCCGGACCGCCTTCCACCGCCTCACCCCGTAGGCGTCCTCGACCCGCCAGGGCACGGCCCCGTAGGTGGCGGGCGGGAACATGTCGTTGACCAGCAGGCCGCCCGGCTTGTCGAGCAGGGTGTCGATGAGCCGCTGGGCGGTGTGGACGGTGTGGTAGCCCATGGGCAGGTCGGCCCCTTCCGCGATGTGCTTCTGGGCGATGGCGTGGGTCCGGGCCTCCTCCAGGGTGTCGAAGATGGGGGGCTCGCGGCTCCACCAGATGCTGAGGCCCAGGTTCACCCCCAGGTAGACGACGAGGGCGATGCCGGCGACCCGCATGAAGCGCTGCCGGCGCGAGGCGCGGCGGGACGCGGACGTCTCCTCCCCGGCCGTCCCGGCGGAGGGGTCGGAAGAGGACAGGGCGGGCTCGTCGGTCGGACGCTCGGAGGAAGGCTCGGAAGTCATGCGGGGCGGGGGCGGAGGGTGGGGGCCATGGGGACGGGGCGGATCGGGCTAGGCGGGGGCCAGCCCCCGGTAGAAGGCCTGCACGCGCTCGCTCTGCTGGCGGCGCACCTGGTCGAGGATGAGCCGGGGGATCTTGAACACCGGCGCCTCCTCCTCGGTGTTGCGGCAGTGCTCCTGGATGACCTGGTAGAGGAATTTGAAGGCGTCGCGGGGCTGGTGCATCTGGTCGAGGGCGTCGACGAGCATCTCGCGGCTGACGTCCTCGAACAGGTCGGTGAGGCGGATCTCCTCGGCGTTGCGGGTGCGGCAGGCCTGGAGGCGCCGGGAGCACACGTCGTAGAGGGTGGAGCCGGTCCACTCCAGCTTCTCGATGAAGTTCTGCTTGTCGAGCCGGGCCTTCTGGAAGAAGCCCGGATCCTCCTTGATGAGCAGGTAGCGGAGGTCGATCGGCAGCAGCAGCTTGAGCCCGGTGCGGTCCTGCTGGAGGAACTTGTTGTCGAGCATGGGCCAGATGAGGCTGCGGATGCGGCCGGGATCGCCGTGGACGAGGTTGGGCTCGTCCACCCGGTCCACCAGCACCACCAGGCTCACCACCCCGGTCTCCTCCACGATGTCGAGGAAGCGGGCCACGTACTGGTAGCGGATGTCCTGCTCGTCGGACAGGGGCAGGGGGCGGGCGGTGAGGTCGTCCTTGGGGAGCTGGGCGAGCAGGCCGGCCAGGGTGCCGGAGTCGCGCTCGATCACCCGCATCTCCTTGAGGACCTTGCGGGCCAGCCAGCGGAGGCGGATGGCCGCGACGCCCCAGGCCCCGAGCAGGCCGAGGATGACCACCCCGAACACCAGGCTGAGGATGTCGACGGGCAGGCCCAGGAAGGGGGCGGCGATGAGGGCGGCCAGCCAGGCGGCCACGGCGGCCGCCGTGGCCGCCTTGTTCCAGTTGACGGTGGTCAGCCAGCCCAGGCGCAGGAACCGGGCGAGGTCGCGGAACCGCTGCCGGGAGTGCCCGCTGGGCGGATGGTCGTAGAGGATGGCCAGGAGGTAGAGGTCGATCCGCTTGCGCTTGTCCATGCGGCGCAGGGCCTTGAGCCGCTTGGGGGTGAGCGCGGGATCCTCGGCCTCGCCCATGACCAGATCGAGGAGGGAGGTGACGGCGCGGCTGAGAATGGCGTCGAGGTGGTCCTGGAGCCGGAACGCCTTGAGGGCGTCGGCCGGGTTCGAGGGCTGAAGATGGCGGACCACCCGGTCGATGGCCGGGTTGAGGTCGTCGTAGCGGACCACGTACACCTGCTTGTCGGGGTGCCGCTGGTTGTGCTGGCGGTAGCGTTGCTCCATGAGCAGCTTGAGCGCGGTCTTGCCCGTCCCCTTTTCGCCGAACACCACCGAGGTGTCGGGGTGCTCGGGATCCCCGAAAATCTTGGCGAAGTCGGGGTGGGCCACCGGCTGGTCCATGAGGCGCCGGTAGACCGGGTCGTCCTTGGCCTCCTCGGCCCGGAACGGGTTCTCGATGACATCCCAGTGGGCGAAAAAGGTCTCGATATTCATGTGGGGCCGGGGTATTTCTGGACGGATTGCATCGGCAATGAGAAGCGTCCGACTGTACGGGCAGGCCGGACGGGGCACAAATAGAAAAAGCTCCCGAGGGGGCGTCGGCGGATCCCGGACCGCCGGCCGGACGGGGAACCAAGGACCACAGACCATGGAGATGCGGACGGAACGGGATTCGATGGGCGAGAAGGAGATCCCCGCCGGGGCCCTGTACGGGGTGACCAGCGCCCGGTCGATGGAGAACTTCGACGCGGCGGGCCGTCGGCTGCCCCTGGAGATCATCCGGGGCATCGTGCAGATCAAGCAGGCCTGCGCCCTGGCCAACCACGACCTCGGCCTGCTCAGCCCCGAGAAGACCCAGGCCATCGTGGCCGCCTGCGGGAAGGCCCTGTCCGGGGCCCACGACGACGCCTTCGTGGTCGAGGTCTTCCAGGCCGGGTCGGGCACCTCCAGCAACATGAATGTGAACGAGGTGCTGGGCAACCTGGCCAACCTCGAGCTGGGCGGGAAGCCGGGGGACCGCCATCTGGTGCATCCCAACGACGACGTGAACAAGGGCCAGTCCACCAACAACGTGTTCCCGTCGGGGATCAAGGTGGCCTGCGTGAACCTGACCCCGGCCCTCCTGGCCGAGGCCGACGCCACGGTGCAGAGCCTCCGCAGCCGGGCCGCGAGGTTCGCCCACGTCCGCAAGACCGGCCGCACCCACCTCCAGGACGCGGTGCCCATCACGGTGGAGCAGGAGATGCGGGCCTGGGCCCGGGCCCTCGAGAAGAGCCGGACCCGGGTGGCCGAGGCGGCCGACAGGCTGCTCGAGCTCGGGGTGGGGGGCAACGCGGTGGGGACCGGGATCAACACCAAGGCCGCCTTCCGCGGGCTCATCATGAAGCACCTCTCGGAGATCACCGGCTCGGCCTACCGGGTGGCCGAGGACGGGCTGGAGATCACCCAGTTCCTGACCGACCTCGGCCAATATGGGGCCGCGCTGAAGCTGCTGGCCCTGGACCTGGGCAAGATGGCCAACGACCTTCGGCTGCTGGTGTCGGGGCCGAACACGGCGATCGGGGAGTACATCCTGCCCGCGGTGGAGCCGGGGTCGTCGATCATGCCGGGCAAGATCAACCCCAGCATCTGCGAGGCCGCCAACATGGCCTGCCTGTACGTGGTGGGGATGGAAGCGGCGGTGGCGGCCGGGGTGGGGGCGGGCCAGCTCCAGCTCAACACCCACATGCCGCTGGTGGGAGACTGCCTGGTCCAGGCCGCCGGGCTGCTCGCCCGCACCCTGCGCATGGTCCGGACCCGGTGCGTGGAGGGGATCGAGGTGGACGAGGCCCGCTGCCAGCACTGCTTCGACGTGAGCGCGGGCCTGGCCACGGTGCTCAACCCCACCCTCGGCTACGACAAGGTGGCCGCGCTGGTCAAGGAATCCCTGAAAACCGGGGAAACGCTGCGTCAGATCGTGCTCCGGCAGAAGATCATGGGCGAGGACGCGCTTGAGGACTTGCTAAGCCGGAGCACTGGCCCCACGTTGTAGGCTCTTTCACCGACCAGGAACGCCGCCCATGTCACAGCTCATCGCCCACGCCCGCACCTCGGTGGGCCGGAAGGCCCTGATGGCCTTCACCGGCCTGGGGCTGGTTCTCTTCGTCATCATCCACCTCATCGGCAACCTCACCCTGCTGATGAGCGCGGAGGCCTTCAACGGCTACACCTACCTGCTGAAGCGGATCGGGCACGGGATGTTCCTGCGGTTCGCGGAAGCCGGGCTGGCCGCGTTCTTCATCGGCCACGCCTACACCGGGGTGCAGGTCTGGCGGAAGCGGACCTCGGCCCGGGCCGACCGCTACTTCCGGGAGGGGGACGCGGGCGGGGCCAGCCAGAAGAGCCTGGCCTCGCGGACCATGATCCTCACCGGGCCGGTGCTGCTGGTGTTCGTCATCCTTCATGTGCTGCATTTCCGGCTGGGGCCGGGCGAGGCCCAGGGCTACGTCACCACGGTGCACGGGGTCGAGATGCGCGACCTCTACCGGCTGGTCATCGAGCAGTTCAACAAGCCGTTCATCGTGCTGCTGTACACGGTGGTGCAGCTCTTCCTGGGCTTCCACCTGTTCCACGGGATCTGGAGCGGACTCCAGTCCCTGGGCTGGACCAGCAAGCCCTGGCTGCCCATCCTGATCCGGGCCAGCCGCGGCCTGGCCGTGGTGCTGGCGGTGGGGTTCGTTTACGTCCCCGTGCATATCCTCCTCTTCATCCGCCCGCCCGCTCCGCCTCCGGTCGCCGAGGCCGTCGTCGAGCCGGGGCCGCCGACCGCGCCGGCGGCGGAGACCGCCGCCCCCGCCGCCGAGGCGCCGCCGGCCGAACCCGCGCCGACCCCGGCGCCGACGCCCGCTCCCACGCCCTCGCCACCACCCGCGCCCACGCCCCCCGTCCGACCAGGAGTCCTGCTGTGAGCCGCCCCGCCGCCTTCCCATTCGACGCCAAGATCCCCGAGGGCCCGCTCGACGCGAAGTGGGATCTGTACCAGCGCGAGATGAAGCTGGTCAGCCCCGCCAACAAGCGCAAGAAGTCGGTGATCGTGGTGGGCACCGGCCTGGCCGGGGCCTCGGCCGCCGCCTCCCTGGGCGAGCTGGGCTACCGGGTGCTGAACTTCTGCATCCAGGACTCGCCCCGCCGGGCCCACAGCGTGGCCGCCCAGGGCGGCATCAACGCGGCCAAGAACTACCAGAACGACGGCGACAGCGTGTGGCGGCTGTTCCACGACACCATCAAGGGGGGCGACTACCGGGCCCGCGAGGCCAACGTGTACCGCCTGGCCCAGGTCTCGACCCGGATCATCGACCAGTGCGCCGCCCAGGGGGTGCCGTTCAACCGCGAGTACGGCGGCACCCTGGCCAACCGCTCCTTCGGCGGAGCCCAGGTCTCGCGCACCTTCTACGCCCGGGGCCAGACCGGCCAGCAGCTCCTGCTCGGGGCCTACAGCGCCCTCATGCGGCAGGTGGACGAGGGCACGGTGAGCCTCTACCCCCGGCGCGAGATGCTGGACCTGGTGGTGATCGACGGGGTCGCCCGGGGCATCGTCTGCCGCAACCTGGTCACCGGCCAGATCGAGCGCTACGCGGCCGACGCGGTGGTCCTGGCCACCGGCGGCTACTCCACGGTGTTCTTCCTGTCCACCAACGCGGTGAACTGCAACGCCACCGCGATCTGGCGCTGCCACAAGCGGGGGGCCCTGTTCGCCAATCCCTGCTTCACCCAGATCCATCCCACCTGCCTGCCCCAGGCCGGCCCCACCCAGAGCAAGCTCACCCTGATGAGCGAGAGCCTCCGCAATGACGGCCGGGTGTGGGTGCCCAAGAGGAAGGGCGACGACCGGGCGCCCGCCGACATCCCCGAGGACGAACGCGACTACTACCTGGAGCGCATCTACCCGGCCTTCGGCAACCTGGTCCCCCGCGACATCGCCTCCCGGGCGGCCAAGCGCATGTGCGACGACGGCTTCGGGGTTGGGCCCAGCAAGTATTCGGTCTACCTGGACTTCGGCGAGGCCATCGGCCGCCTGGGCCGGGACAAGATCGCCGAGCGCTACGGCAATCTCTTCCACATGTACGAGGAGATCACCGACGACGATCCCTACGCCACTCCCATGCGGATCTATCCGGCCCCCCACTACACCATGGGTGGCCTGTGGGTGGACTACAACCTGATGAGCACCATCCCCGGGCTCCACGTCCTGGGCGAGGCCAACTTCTCCGACCACGGGGCCAACCGTCTGGGGGCCAGCGCCCTCATGCAGGGCCTGGCCGACGGGTATTTCGTCGTTCCCAGCACCTTGGGCCACTACCTGGCCTCGGCCAAGCTGGATCCGGTGGACACCGACCATCCCGAGTTCGTGGCGGCCGAGACCGGGGTGCGCGACCTCACCGCCCGCCTCCTCGGCGTGCAGGGGAAAAAGACGGTGCGCGAATACCACTGGGAGCTGGGGCGTATCCTGTGGGACGACGTGGGCATGTCGCGCAACGCCAAGGGGCTGGAGGAGGCCCTGGGGTCCATCCGCGCCCTCCGCGAGGACTTCTGGAAGAACGTCCGGGTGATCGGCCCCGACGACGAGTTCAACAAGGGCCTCGAGTTCGCGGGCCGGGTGGCCGATTTCTTCGAGCTGGGCGAACTCATGGCCCGCGACGCCCTGCAGCGCGAGGAATCGTGCGGCGGCCATTTCCGCGACGAGCATCAGACCCAGGAGGGCGAGGCCCTGCGCGACGACGAGAACTTCGCCTTCGTGGGGGCCTGGGAATGGAAGGGGGGCGACACGGACCCCGTCCTCCACAAGGAATCCCTCGCCTTCGAGAACGTCACCCTCAGCCAGCGCAGCTACAAGTAGAGGCACCCCTATGAACGTCAATCTTCTCATCTGGCGACAGGACGGGCCGGACCAGCCCGGGCGCATGGCCCCCTACACCGTGGCCGACGTGTCCCCGGACATGTCCATCCTGGAGATGCTCGACATCCTCAACGAGCAGCTCACCGCCCGGGGCGAGCGTCCGGTCGAGTTCGACTCCGACTGCCGCGAGGGGATCTGCGGGGCCTGCGGGCTGGTCATCAACGGGGTGGCCCACGGACCCCGGTCGGCCTGCACCACCTGCGAGCTGCGCATGCGCTCCTTCCGCGACGGGGAGACCATCGCCATCGAGCCCTGGCGGGCCAACGGGTTCCCGATCATCCGCGACCTCGTGGTGGACCGGAGCGCGTTCGACCGGATCATCACCGCCGGCGGCTACATCTCGGTGAACACCGGCGAGGCCCCCGACGCCAACTCGGTGCCTATCGGCAAGGTGGCGGCGGAGCTGGCCATGGACAGCGCGGCCTGCATCGGCTGCGGGGCCTGCGTGGCCGCCTGCCCCAACGCCTCGGCCTCGCTGTTCACGGCGGCCAAGATCGCCCAGTTCGCCCGGCTGCCCCAGGGCCAGCTCGAGCGGCACCGCCGGGCGCTCCGCATGGTCGAGCAGATGGACGCCGAGGGCTTCGGCGACTGCTCGAACCACGGCGAGTGCGAGGCGGTCTGCCCCAAGGCGATCTCCATCGAGACCATCGCCATCATGCGGCGGGAGTACCTCCGCGCCACCGTCAAGTCCGCCTAGACGAAGGGGTCAAGGCGAAAGGGGTCAGGCTGTAATCCTTGCAGTCCGAATGATCTCGTGCGTTCCACGCGGAGCACACCGCCATCAGGACTGCAAGGATTACAGCCTGACCCCTTGAGGCATGGCTAGAAGTAGAAGAACCGCAGGCCCAGCCGGATGCTCCAGTCGAACTGGCTGGTCTTGGCATTGTCCCGCAGGTAGATCTCGCCGGTCGCGAACTGGGTCAGCACGGACAGGCTGACGGCCGCGTTCTCGTTGAGGAAGACCTTCACGCCCGCCTCGGGGGTGGCCACGCCGACCGTCCGGTTGCCCCGCAGACCGGGAATGTCGAACTTGGTGTAGTTCACGCCCAGGCCCAGGCCCACGAACGGCATGGCCGGTCCGCCGGTCTCGAAATTGAACTCGGTGTACACGCCGCCGCCCGCGCTGGAGAGGGAGTCGGAGTCCGCGAAGGAGGCGGTGGCGCCGATGACCACGCCGTCGTAGATGAAGTAGCCCCAGCGGAGGTCCAGCTCCACCCGCGTGCCGTCCGCGGTGTCGGGATCGACCAGGCCGCTCAGGCCGAGTTCCTTGGTCTGCCAGATCAGATTCTGGGCCGATGCCGCGCCCATGCCCAATGCGGCCGTCAGAGCCAGTGCCGCCATCACCTTGCGTGCCATATCCAGTCCTCCCGGGGGTTGATCCGATGTTGCGGGGCACTCTGCCAAGTGGGGGCGGGGTTGGCAAGGAGGAAGGGGAGGGCGGTGGTCGGTGGTCAGTCGACGCCTCTGAAGCGCGGGGTTCAGCCGGATAAGGGGTGAGACGGCTGGCACGCTGCGGGATACGCGATGCGCGACCCGGGATGCGCGGAAACCGATGGTTGACGATTGACGAAGCACGAAGTGAGAAGTAGGGCCAGTCCGTCGCGGCTCGCTATCGCGATCGATTCTCGCGGCTCGGATGGGGCGCGGGGAGCCTCGGAACCGCAGAATGTCGAATGTCGAATGTCGAACGGGCCAGCCAGTACCTCGCTGTCTGTGACAGCGAGGCCGCGTGAGCAGTGCCTGACGGGTGGATGGTGAAGCCCATGACCATGCTTCCTCCGGATCAGGCTCGTTCCACACGCGGTCCGCTGTCACAGACAGCGGACTACCGGGTCCGCGGCCATTCGATCATAGGCCTGTGCGCACGGAATCGCGGGAGCATGTCTCAGCGCAGTGACATCCGGTGGACTCCGGCGGGTCAGGTCCGTGGGCCGCCGACGGGGACCCGGTACCGGGAATCCGCTCGGATCTCTTCGCCCAGAAGCTGCCCGAGCCGCCGAACGACCGGTTCGGGGCCGCCGAGCGGCCTGCCCTCGTACCGGGCGATGGGCACCACTCCCAGGGTCGTTCCCACCAGCATGGCTTCGGCGCATCTCAGCAGGTCGGACTCATGCAGAAGCTCGCGGGTGACCTCGGCCAGGGCGCCTTCCTCGACCAGCCGGCCCGCCAGATCCAGGGCCCGGCTCACCGTGGTTCCGTGGAGGATGCCGTCGGCGGCAGGGGCCAGCAGCCGGCGGTCCGGGGTCACCACCATCACGTTCTCGGTGGCCCCCTCGAGCAGAACCCCCTCGGGCCCGAAGGCGAGGGCGAAGGAGGCCCCGCGCCGGGACGCCTCCTGCTTCATCAGCACATTGGGCAGGTAGTTGCAGGTCTTCACCTCGGTGTAGGACGGGGGGTATCGGGGCACCCGGCTTCGGATCACCTCGACCCCTTCCGGCGCCCGGTCCATCAGCAGACCGGGGAACGGCGTGACCACCAGATAGAGCTGAGGCCCCCGGCTCTCGTCGGGATGCACCCCCATGCCGCCGGGCCCCCGGGCGAGCAGGATTCGGAGCGAGGCGTCGCGCAGGCCCGAGGCCCGGACCACGCGCACACAGAGGTCGGTCAGGTTCTCCGGTTCCGGCTCGGCCAGGCCCACGCGACGGGCCGAGGCGGCCAGCCTGGCCAGATGGGCGGGAAGGTTGTAGATGCCTCCGTCCATGCAGATACAGGTCTCGAACACCCCGTCGCCGCGATGGACAAGATGGTCGTCCACCGGCACCACCGCCGCCGCCGGGTCGGTCACGATGCCCCCGACCAGGCTCGAATACATGGCCCGCACCGGGCTTTCCGGCAGGGCGGCGGCCAGGCGGGACAGGGCGTCGCCGGAGGGAAGGATGGAGTCGTGACATGAAAAGCGCATGGAGACCGAGGGTAGCCCGGTCCGGGGCCGGGGGGAAGCTTCGGGGGAGGGGGGTGATCAGTGGTCAGTCGCCGCCGCTGGACCGCTGGGCTCAGCCGGATGAGGGATGAGACAGCACGCTGGGGAAACGGCGAGGACGTCGTTTCTCCGGGGTGGCATGTGCCCGGCCGCCGCGGCAACTCCGGCTTCCGCTGCGCCCGGGACGTCTGACCCCGAAGCCCGGCCCCGTCCTCACCTTCCCCGGCCGGGCATCCAGGCCCGCGCCTCTCCGCTTGGCCGGGTCTGCACGGATAATCGGCCGATCGGCAGATTATCCGTGGGTGAATCCCCGGAAGCATCTGGCCACCAAGGACCTTCAGGTGCATCCGTGCCCGGCCATTTGTCCGGGTCGCGTCGGACCGCACGGAAACCTTGCCGATCGGCAGGCTGTGCGTGCACAATGGGCGCATGGACTGGCGATGGATGCTGCCCCCGGCCCCCAGCCTTCCGGTGGTGATGCGGAAGGTTGGGCGCCAGATCGAGGACGTGCTCCTGGCCCTCGGGCCCGGGCTGGCCGGGAACCCCGCAGGCATCCGCATGGGCAGCCTCCTTCCCGACGACCGCGCCTACCATGAGGCCGTCCGCCGCCTGGAGAAGAAGGGCGTGGTGGCCGGCATCGTTCCCGGAAAGAACGCCTATCTCCGTCTGCTCCCCGGCCCGACGCTGAATTGTCCGCCATGGCTGCGGCCGCGGCGGGAGTGGTCCCGCCGATGGCGGCGCGTGTGGTACATCCTGACCTACGATGTGCCGGAGAAGGAGGCGAACTACCGCAAGAACCTAAAGGGATTCATCGAGCGCGAGCGGTTCGGCCAGTTCCAAAGGAGCGTATGGGTGACCTTCCGCGACGTCCGGCCCCTCATTCAGGATCTGATTGACGGCGCGGCGCTCCTGGATTTCGCCATGATCTTCGAGGCCCGCACCGCGCTGGGCATCTCGGACGAGCGGATCGTCGACCAAGCCTGGAACTGGCCGAAAATTCATGCCGGCCAGCGCTGGTATCTGGCGGCGATGGAGAAGGTGAACGGCCATTTGGATCGGGGGGAGGTGCCTCGGGAAGGACTTCCGGATCTCCTTCAGGAGGAGATGGTCGCCTACCGCACCGCCATGGTGTCCGACCCCCTGCTCCCGAAGGCTCTCCTCCCGCCGGAATATCTCGGTCAGGTCGTCTTCAAGGTTCACGAGGCGTTTCTGGCCCGCTGGCAGCAACTGGCCAGAGCCTGATCCCGGACTGTCGGCACCGCAAGAGCGCGTCGTAGGGGAAGGCATGCTGGGATCACTGTATCCAGCCCTTTCCCCGCAGCCCGCTCTCGTCTCGACCATGCCCCGGTCTGGGATATGGAGGCCCAGTCCCGTCCGACCACTCACACGGATAGTATACCGATCGGCAGACTATCCGTGCAGGAAATCAACCTAATTGGCCAAATAGCAGAAATACTTCCGGATCCCTTCCGTACAGGCCATGAATCCGCGCATCCTTCCCGTACACGGAAAAATTACCGATCGGCATACTATGCGTGCAGGGCTCGGGCTCCCGGGGGACGGTTGTCATGGGCCACGAACGTCGGCGCGGTGGTGGGTGACGTAGCCTCGCGCTTCCGGGTCCGGCGGCCATGTGGCTCCCGAGTCAGGGCCCTCGGCGGGGATCCTCGGAGTACCAGGTGATGTCGTCCGACAGCCGGTCGTGGCGCCAGTTCCGACCGGTCCTGGGCTGGAAGGCTGGGTCGGCGCGGGTGACCACCACTAGGTAGCCTTGATGGACAAAGCCCCCGGACACCTGAACGTTGACCACGACGTTTCCCTGGATCGATCTGATCGTGACAAACTGAGGGGCCAGATCCGCGATCACCTTGGGGACGGCCGCCAGATCCACCGCGTATTCTCCCGTAAGCCGCCATTCCTCAACCAGACGTGCGGAAGCATCCCGGAGTTCCTGAGCCCGCGCGTCGTCCATCGGCACCGGCCACGTTCCTCCGCCACCCAGCCCGCATCCGGCCGCCACCAGAAGCGGACCAGCAAAGACCGCGATAAGGCCCACACCCTTCATACGCCCACCCTACCATAGCCAGGACCAGATCCTACCCCTCCCTCCCTCTGTCATCCCTACGTGAGGCTTCGAGCGAGCCGGCGTTTCTGCGCCCCCCTTCCACGTCCTCCGCCTCACCCCGGCTCCTGCCCCTTCTCCCGGGGGAGGCCTCACGCCGCCCCCCTCAGCGCGCCATCGCCATCTCACGCCCGGGGGAAGCCTCACGCTAGAACGGCAACTGAATCACCGACTTCCCGAGAAACGTGATCCCCACCCCGATGGTGGTGATGAGCCCGGTGCCGCAGGCGAAGCCGGCCGCGACCACGGGGACGTACTGCCGCCACTTGAGCCCCAGGCGGCGCTGGAAGTAGTACCGGCCGATGAGGGCCCCGATGAACTGGGGGATGATGGCGTGGGGCATGGTCTGGCCGAGGCCGCGCACCACCCCGTAGACCAGGAACACCGGCGCCCCCACCGCGCTCATGGCCGCGAACAGGGCCAGCCCGAAGCCCGTGCCCAGCCCCAGGTAGCCCCAGTTGAACGCCTCCTCGAACAGCGAGTAGTCGCCCAGGGTGGCCGAATACATGATGCTGCGGTTGTTGGCCTCGAGCTCCCACATGACCTGGGCGAAGGGATAGACCGCCGAGGGCACCTCGGCCAGGCCCCAGATGAAGTTGGCGAAGAGGATGGAGCTGACGAGGATGATGGGATAGAGCACGATCTGGGTCTTCCAGATGCTGGGGAACCGGGTGCCGGTGAGCTCGCACTGGCGGTAGAACACGGTCATCTGCCCGTAGTTGGCCACGGGCATGGGCAGGAACCACACGGCCACGCCCTGGTAGCCGCTGAAGATGAGGCTGGCCTCGCGGATCATGGGGATCTCGACCACCTGGCCGGCGATGCCCTCGAGCCGGGCGGTGACGTAGCTGATGAGCGGGGTGTAGATGAAGCCGAGGATGAAGAGCACGGCCATGACGCCCCGGTGCCAGCCGATGAGCCATCCGCACATGGTGATGTAGGTGAGGGTGACCACCACGAAGCAGCCGAGGATGACGTAGACCGGGATGTCGCCGCGGCCCTTGGGGACGGTGTGTTCGATCCCCGGGCCCTCCCCGTCGCGCCGCCGGGCCCGCCAGGCCCTGGCCATGGCCACGCCGGACACCGCCAGCACCAGGACGTACCCGATCCAGGGCTCGAACCGGCGGACGAGGAGGATGATCAGGAGCATGGCGCCCACCGCCATCACCACCCGGACCAGCAGCCGCCGGACCGCCGCCCCGGGTTCCGGGGGCGTCTCCCCGGGCGCCACCTTTCGCAGCGCCGCCCTGGCCTTCCGCCGCCGCAAGGCCCGGAACACCTGCCAGAATCCGGCGATGGCGATGGCCAGGGACACCCCGATGCCGAAGCTCAGGTAGAAGTCCACGTTGTTCTTGAACAGGGTGGTGACGGTGAGGTCGCCCGCCTGCCAGCTATCCAGCACCTGGACGTGGTGCAGGATGGGGTTGAGGACCACGGTGACGAGGAGGCCGATGAAGCTCCCCACCATGGCGAAGAAGGGCAGGACCATGCCGGTGAGGAGGTGGCCGAGGTCGAAGGACAGGCCGGTGGCCACGGCGGGCAGCGCCCGCGACGTCTTGTCGGTCCAGTCCACGAAGGGGATGGGGAGGATCTGGATGGGGGTGCCGGTGAGGGCGCCGGTGACCGTGGGCAGCAGCAGGTACACCGCCCCGAAGCTGAGGCCCAGGGCCCCGCCGATGGCGAACACCCGCCAGCGCCAGGTCTCCTTGGTGTCGGCGTCGCGGGCCTCGATGTCCTCGGCCAGGGCCAGGATGCCCTGCGCCCCGATGGGGGCCAGCGGGAAGGGCAGCCGCTCGACATCGCTGGCCATCCGGAACAGGCCGTAGCCCAGGACCAGGTTGCTGAGCTGGCTGAAGAAGGATCCGAACACCACCAGCCCGATCACGGGCAGCCAGTCGCGGTGGAAGAACGAGCGAAGCTCGTAGGCCGACTCCGAGGCGGGCGCGAACCAGACGGGAAGGTCGCGGGCGATCCCGAACGCCGCCGCCGCGTCGCTCCGGGCGTAGAACTGGTTCCAGAGCAGCCCGGTGAACGGCATGTTCATGGCCGCCCCGGCCATGAAGAACAGCACGAAGATCTCGGACCGCCTGAGATTCTTGTGGGCGCGGCGGGCCACCTCGATGAACAGGATGACGGTGACCCACTGGGCGGCGGGCCCGATGTTCATCTCCCCGGCCAGCAGACCCATGTAGATGACCCCCGGCACCATGAGCAGGGCGATGAACACCGCGCCAAGGAGGGAGGTCCAGTTGAACCCCTCCTCGAAGGTCGAGGGGACCTCCATGAGGGAGCGGAACTCCTCGAGCTCGCGGTCCTGGCGGGTTTTGTCGGGGGAAGGCATGGGACCGCCCTACGGGCGCGGGGATTGGGGATTGGGGATTGGTTTCATTGGGGGGAACGGTTCAGGAGTGTTCAGCCTTCAGGTTTCAGCCTTCAGGTTTCAGGTTTCAGCTTTCAGGTTTCAAACGTCCACCTTCCTTCAGCGCCGCCAGCGTCCGATCCCGGTAGATCTGCATGGTCTGCGGGGGGAGGGAGCGCCAGATGAGGAACTGCTGACGGAGGTCGTCGAGGAGCATCTTGTTGAGGCGGGCCCAGTCGCGGGGCTGGCCGGAGAGGCGGCGGAGGTCGAGGGCCACCTCCTCGATGCCGGGGATCTCGCTGGGCTGACTGCGCAGGGACAGGGCCTGGCTCACCCCGAGGTCGAAGGGGGCGAGGGCAAGGTCGGCGTCGAGCCCGAGCTGGTCGCCGGCCTCCCGGGCGAGGGCGCTGCGGCGGGTCATGAACCGGCCCAGGCCGGTGTCGGTGAAATGGTCGAAATGCTCCTTGAGGAAGCTGACCAGGCCGGTGAGGTCCCATTGGGAGACGGTGAAGGGGAACACCAGCCGGAGCACGTCTCCGTCGGGCGCGGGCAGCTTCCAGACCCGGAGCAGGCCGGGATTGGCGCTGCGCGAGGCCTTGATGGCGGGATAGATGGCCGAGAGGAGCACCGCCACCATGACCAGGAGCAGGGTGACGATGGCATGGGTCGAGGAGTAGTTGATCTCGGGCACGGCCACCAGTCCGTAGCCGGCCAGCCAGGTCAGCATCTTGGTGACGCTCTGGGCCACGAGGTAGCCGCTCATGCCGCCGATCACCGAGTAGACCATGGCCTCGGCCAGGAACAGGCTGGCCACATGGGCGGGGGCGAGGCCGAGGGCGCTGAAGGTGTAGATCTCCTTCTCCCGGTCGGCCACCGAGCCGAGCATGGTGCCGAACACGACGAGGCCGCCGAGGACGAGGGGGATCACCAGGTCGCGGGCGCCGCTGGCCTCGACCAGAGTGCCCAGCCGGTGGGTGTACACGCCGGTGCGGCGCGTGCCGGTGACGGGCACGCCGGCCAGGCGGGCCAGATCGTCGGCCAGGGCCTCGGCCGCGCCCAGCTCGCCGGGATAGAACAGGATCTGGCGCAGGGTGCCGCCGAGGGCCCATGCGGTGTCGGCGGACACGATGGCGCAGGCGTCGTAGGGCATGGCCGCCCAGTCCTGGCCCTGCATGGCCTCCAGCTCGGCCTGGCCGGTCACCCCGGCCATCAGCGTGAAGTCCACGGGCAGGGGGCTGCTGCCGTCGGGGTCGGCCAGCCCGGTGAGCGCGCCCACGTCGAGCAGCCCGCCCACCTCCAGCGGCTGGCCGCGCAGGCGCACGCGGTCGCCCGGGCCCACGCCCAGCCCGGAGGCCACGGCGGGGGTCATCCAGATCCGTCCGTCGAGGGTGTCGGGACGGCCCACGGCCTCGGCGAGATCGGGCCGGGCGGCCAGCTCGGCGTCGGTGAGGCCGAGGATTCCGCGCAGTCCGGTGTGGGCGGCGCCGTCGGCGGTGGCGAGCAGGACATCGGCGTCGGTCCCGGAGCCGGTCATGCCCCAGACCCGGGGCGCGGCCACCGCCCCGTCCGGGAAGAGGTCGAGAAAGGCCGGGTTGACCGGGGTCCAGTCGATCTGCCGGACCTGGACGGCGGGCACGGGGGCGGGCGGCCCCAGGTAGATCCGGGCCACCCCCAGCTTCCGTCCGAAGGAGGCGAAGACGAGGATGGTGAAGGTGAGCAGGATGATGGTGACGGCGGTGAGGGCGGTGCGCAGGGGGCGGCGGCGCATGGTGGCGATGCCCATGCTCACGGCGGCCATGGTGGTGGCGAAGCGCGACACGTCGGCGGCGTGGACGGTGCGGGTCATGCCCTGGAGGGCCTTCAGCTCGGTCTCGAACTTGCGCATGATGATGGCGATGACCAGCCCGGCCAGCACCACCACCGCGAAGCCGAGGAAGATGATGATGGGGGTGCGCGAGACCGCGAAGGCGGGGTGGGTGGTGTAGAGGAGCAGGAAGGTGGCGATGAAGAACGCGCTGAACCATCCGATCTGCCGGTACACGTTGGGGGTGCCCACGAGGAGCCGTTCGAGCGCGAACGCGAAGGGCACGCAGAGCGCGAGGAGGATGAGCACCGCCACCACCAGGTCGTCGAGGGTGCGGCGGGTCTCCCGGTACACGGGCAGCTCGGTGAGGAACGCCTGCCCCAGCGCGGCCTCCCGGCCCGCCGTCGCCTCCACCTCGGCGGCGGCCTGGATGTGCTCGCGGGCGCCCCCGTGCAGCTCCTCCAGGGACGGGTTGATGATGTTGCGGCGGCGCAGGAGGTCGAGCCGCTCCTCGTCGATCCGCCAGAGGTCGAGCGCCCCGCGCCGGGTCGAGGCGGGCGGGGTCCAGCCCCCGTTCCATTCCAGGCCGCCCACCCGGGTCAGCGAGGGCGCGTCGAGGTCGTCGGTGCCGGCAAGGGCGGCCAGGGCGTTCCGGACGAACAGCTTCACCCCCGGCACCTTGTCCTCGGCGTACCAGTGGACGATCCCGTCGAGGGTCTCCACGAACGAGCGGTTGCGCTGCAAGGGGGCGTGGTTGACCGCGTCCATGACCTGGATCTGGCTGGTGGTGCGGACCGCGAGCTGGGGCGGGAACACCATGAACCCGCCCCGGGCCGGGAACAGGTTGATGCGGGAGGTCGGCGTCTGGAAGGTGTCGAGGTCGGAGGCGTAGACCACCTCGCCCCGGGCGTCGAAGGCGGCGGCGAAGGCCCTCAGGAACTGGCTGGGATGGTGGATGCGGTCGCGGCGGATGGGGCCCAGCGTGTAGGTGCCGTTCTGGTTGGCGAGGATCACGGAACTGTCGTCGAACCCGGCCACCCGCTGGGGCGGAGGGACGAGGCGGCGGCCGGAGGCGGTGTCGCCGGCGGCGAACGCCCATTCCTCGTGGACAAGCTGGAGAACCGCCCCCGGGGTGGGCTGGTCGGCCACGGCCCGGCCCGGACTGCGGGCCATCACCTGGGGACCGGTGGACCGTCCGCCCGCGAACCCGGCGACCACCGCCGTGCGGTCGGGGGAGATGGCCTGGGTGAGGCTCAGGTTGGGATCCGAGGCCACCCGGCGCAGGAGCGGGGCGAGCCGATCCGGCAGGGCGGCGAGGCGGCCGAGGTCGAGCCGGTCGGCGGTGTCGATCGGGGTGCCCTCGCGGGGCATGGGGTCGTGGAGGCCGGCCAGGGCCAGGTTGTAGATGCCGAACTTCGAGGCCACGGCGCCGCTGTGGGTGAGGCCCGGCCCGGCCCAGGCGGCGCGGTTGCGGAACAGGCTTCCGTCCACGGTGGCGGCGTCGAACTCGGCTACAGGTTCGGCCTGCCAGGCCTCGTGCCATACCCGCGACACCCGGCCGTACAGGCCCGCGCTGTCGCGCTGGGAGCGGATGGCCGCGTCGTCGCCGTACACCACGCCCACGGTGGGGCCCTCGTTGAGGGCCAGCGACACATGCAGGCTGGGCCACCAGCGGCGGGGCGTGGCCTCGCGGCCGTCGGCGGGGTCGGGCGACTCGGTGGCCCGGCGCAGGTGGAGATCCGCCTCGACCGACTCCTGATCCCGCGCCAGCTCCTCCCGCCGGAGGGCGAGGCTGCGGAGCACATCCTCCACGACTTGGGCATATTCGGCCGGGGCCACCGCCTCGGGGCCCGGGGGCGGCTCGGGGTCGAGCCGGACCAGGGCCCGGGCGGCGCGGGCGACCCGACCCGGCTCGCGGCGCGTGCCCGACTCCCGGGCCAGCGCCCGCAGCAGCTCGTTCCAGCGCTGCCGGGCCGCGTCGAGCTCCCGCTCGGTCTCGGGGTCGGGCTCGGTCCGGGCCAGCCGCGCCTCGTCGCGGATCTGATAGAGCCGCCAGGCCGCCTCGTTGGCGCGGGTCCGGGCCTGGGCCCGCAGGCGGCGGCTGCGCTCGCGGTCGATGCCGGGGTCGTGGGCGTCCTCGCGGATGGCCCGCTCCAGGCGGCCGAGGAACTCCAGTTCGGCCGCGATCTGCTCGCCCCGGGTGTCCGGCCGGAACGCGGGCAGGCCGTCGTCGAAGACCCGGTAGAACACCCCCGCCCCCTCATGCGCCCGGGCCTGGTGGTCGAGAAAGGCCAGCACCACATGCCGGTCGGGCCGCTCCCCGGCCAGGGCCTCGGCCAGGCCGAGCAGGGCGGCGACGTTGGCCGCGCCCCGGGCGTGGGGGCTGCGCCGGGGCACCTCGCCGAAGCTGTCCAGCGGCGCGGCCAGCACCACCGCCTCCTCCCGCCGGTCCATGCGGATGGGATTCGGGCTGCGGAGGATGCCGATCACGTTCCGACCCATGGCCGGGGTCCACGCGATCTCGCTATGGAGCACGGCCTCGGCGCCCTCGGGGAGGTCGGCGGCCGGGCCCTCGTAGTGGAACCGCAGCAGGTTGGCGCTGGCCCGCACGTGGTGGACATCGCGGGGGGTGGGGGGCGGTCCGTCGGAGGTGAACACCACCGCCGCCGCCCCCAGCCGGAAGGCCCGCAGCATGCCCTCGGGACTGTGCAGATGGAGGACCACGATGGCGCCCCGCGGGTCGCGGTCGCCGTACTCGGCCAGAGCGCCCGACCCGGCATGGAGCAGGCGTCCCCGCGTCCCCTCGGGCGGGGTCACCGGCGGGACGATCCCGTTGGGACGCAGGGGCAGCAGGGGACGCATCCGCCCGTCCACCTCGATCTCGCACCGCACGATCCGGGTCTGGACCATGGGGAAGGGCTGCACCACCACCTCGTCGACCCCGATCTCCTCCAGCCGTCGGACCACATGGTCGGCCGCCGCGTGGCCTTCGGGCGTGCCGGCCAGCCGGTGCGGATGGCGGGTCAGCGCGGCCACGTCGGCCGCGAAATCCCCGCGGACGGCCGGGGCGAGGAGGGCGAGGGCGAGGAGGCGGCGGAGCGGGGTCACGGGGCCGGCTCCGAAGCGGGGTCGGACGGGTCGGCCTCTTCGGACGGGGAGGCGTCGACTTCGGGGGCGTCGGACGGCTCGACCAGCGCCACGGCGAGGGCCCCCCGCTGCACGAGGCGCTTGAGATATTCGGTGACCGACACCCGGCTCTCGTGGAAGGTGAGGTGATGACGCTGGGCGAAGGCGTCGACGATGCCCTCGACGGTCCGCGTCCCGTCGCAGAGATCCCAGACCTGCTTCCCGAGGGCGTCGAGCCGCACCGTGCGCTCCTTGCGGGCCAGGAGCAGCCAGGACAGGGGCTTGGCCCGGCCCGGCGGGGCCTGGAGGGGCACGGTCACGGCCAGGCCGGGGCCGTCGGGGGTCACCTGGGCGGCCTCGTTGACCACCGGCGTGGCCTCCAGCATCCGCCGCCACGAGGCCGACGACAGGCGGACCTCGTCCAGCGTCACCGCCGGCATCGGGCCTCTTCCGGGATGGAGGTTCGTCTGGGCATGGACCGTCGAGGATGCGACAGAAGCGGGCGGTGTTCCAGCACGAACCCGTCGGAACGCTGGGGCCTGCGGAAACGGATCAGGGCCGTTCCGGGTTAGCGCCGCCGGGCCAGGTGCCAGACCAGCCCCACCGCGATCAGCCCCAGGCCCGCGGCCCACACGGCGGGATCCACCATGAACGCGAGGACCACGCAGGCGGCCAGGCCGGCCCCGGCGAAGGCCGCCGGATAGAGCCGATCCTCCCGCCTCAGCCGCAGCGCGGCCAGATTGGTGATGGCGTAGTAGATGAGCACCGTGAACGCGCTGAACGACCAGGTGGTGCGCACGTTGCCGAGGGCGGCCAGGCCTGCGATGATGGACCCCACCAGGATCACCGCCGCCGTCGGGGTATTCCCCGCCCGGTCGAGGCGGCCGAACGCGGCGGGCAGATCGCCCCGGCGTCCCATGGCCAGGGCCACTCGCGACAGGCCGAGGATCAGGTTCAGCAGCACCCCCAGCATGGCGGTCATGGCCCCGAGGGCGACGACCAGGGCCAGTCCCGGCCCGCCGAGGTCCCGGGCCACGATCTCGAGCGGGGCGGCCCGATGCAGCGTCGCCTCGCTCAGCGGGCCGGCGCCGGCAACCCCCACCGCCACCGCCCCCACGGCCATGTAGAGGAGGGCGGTGACGACCAGGGTGGTCACCACGGCGCGGGGGATGGTCCGCCGGGGCTCGCGAACCTCCTCGCCCAGGGTGGCGATCCGGCCGTAGCCGGTGAACGCCACGAACAGCAGGGCGGTGCCATGGAGCAGCCCGTCCCACCCGCCGGTCCCCGCCGTGCCGTCGCCCAGAAACGGGGAGAAGTTCGTCCCGCCCTCCCTCAGAAGGACAGGAAGCCCGGCCAGCACGAACATGGTCAGGGCGGCCAGGGTGACCGACACGATGACCGTGTTGGTCCGGGCGGACCGCCGGATGCCGCCCAGCACGATGGCGGTGAGCACGGCCGCCGTGAGCACGGCCACGGGCGTTCGGAGCTTCCCGCCTCCGTCGCCGAGGAGGTTCAGCAGATAACCCGAGAATCCGAGGGCGGCGGTGGCCGCCGACGCGCTCTTGGCGCAGAGGAACATCCATCCGGCGGTGAACCCGAACGCGGGTCGGAGCAGGCGATAGCCGTATTCGTAGGTGCCGCCGCTGACCGGATGGCGGGCGGCGAGCTGGGCGCTGCTGAGCGCGTTGCAGGTGGCCACCAGGGCGGCCAGCGCGATGGCCAGCACCACCGACGGCCCGGCCACGCCGGCCCCCACGCCGATGCTCACGAACACCCCCGTGCCCACCATGGAGCCCAGCCCCAGCATCACCGCGCCGGGCACCCCCAGCTCGCGGCGAAGGCGGGCGGGAGAGGAGGAGGGGGCGGTGGGCATGGCGGTGCAGACTAGCGAGCCGCGGAGCGGCGGGCAAGGGGGGAGGGGGGGCAGTGGTCAGCGGTCAGAAGTCAGTCCCCGCCGCTTAGCCGTTGGGCTCAGCCGGATGAGGGTTGAGACGGCAGGCGTGATCCGGGATACGCGATACGAGATGCGCGATCCGCGATGCGGGAAAACCGAAGATTGACGATTGACGAGGTACGATTGACGAAGTGAAGCCGTCGGCAGGCGGCGC
>PXDE01000625.1 GCA_003566475.1 PVC group bacterium
CCCGCCAGAAGCGATCCGAGGTCCGCAGCGGATGCACGTCGGTCCCGCATTCGGTGGCCACCTTGCCCCCGCGGCGGCGGCCGTAGCCCAGCTTGAGGGCGATGGTCTTCGCGGCCTGGCCGGGCAGAATCCACACCGGAATGCGGATGGAGCGAGGCCCCACGTCGATCCGCACCACCTGGCCATTCTTCACCCCCAGCTCGCGGGCGTCCTGGGGGCTGAGGTGCACGGCGTTGTCCCAGGACAGCTTGGAGACCACCGATGGCAGCTCCTGCAGCCACGCGTTGTTGGCGAACCGGCCGTCCCATGCCTTGGAGTCGGGCCGGAACAGAATCTCGAAGCCGCTTCCGGGTTCGGCGGCGGGTACCTCCACGCGGGGGGCGGCGACGGCCTCCACGGTGGCCGCGGCGGTGTCGGCCACGATCCCGTCGTGGAGCGCCCGGCGCCAGTCGAGGTCGGCCAGCTCCTCCACCCCCATCCGGGCGGCCAGGGTCTCGCGGACCAGATCCCGGCCGCTGACGCCACCGCGTCCCAGCATGGAAGCCACCACCTCGATCGCGCTCCGGCCCCGGTACAGGGGCTCGATCACCGGCTGCTGCAGGGTGTACGTGCCGTCGTAGGCCACGCCGTCGGCCCAGGCCTCGAGGAAATGGGTGGCCGGGACATGCCAGTGGGCCTGGAAGGCGGTCTCGTCTTCGTACATCCCCAGGTGCACCACCAGCCCCGCCTTCCCCAGCTTGTCCTCGAACTCGAGGTCGGCGGGCGCGTTGTAGGCCGGGTTGCCCTCCAGAATCACCAGCAGGTCCACCACCCCCGCCTCCAGATCCTCGGCCAGGCCGACGATCCCTTCGAGATGGTTCTGGGGACGTGGCGACACCGGCGCGGTGTGGCGGACCGTGGTCCCCACGCTGCCCAGGGCCCGGTTGAGCGCATGGACCGCCGCGTGGATTTCCGGGGCCTGGCCCGACCCCGCCAGCACCAGGCTGCGCCCGCGGGCCCGCTCCAGATCCTCGATCAGCGCCCGGCCCCAGTCGGAATCGAGCAGCGCGTCGCCATCGGGATCCGCCGGCACCTCGACGCCGAACCGGCTGGCCAGGGCCAGGGCCACCTGCCGGATCTGGGCGCTGGACAGAGCCCGCCGGTGGTCGGCGGTGGCCCCGGTCACCGAAGGACTGGCCTCGGCCACGTAGAGCCGGGCCATGCCGCGCTCATCGTCGGGATTGCGGCGGGAGGCGAAATCACGGGCATAGCGGACCCGTCCCGGCCCGGTGTACAGGAAATCGGAGCCCAGGCTCAGCACCACGTCGGCGGCGGTGAAGTCGTAGATCGACTCGCGATCCTCCCCGAAGGCCTGGATGGCCCCCGCCCGGGCGTTGTCGCGGTTGGCCGGGGCGTACTGCACCACCTTGGCCTGGGGATATTCGGCCTCGAGCTGGGCCAGGAGCCGGGCCAGGGTGGGCGAGGCCACGGTGTCGGTCAGAATCCGGAGCCCCGCGCCCCGTTTGCGTTGCTGGGCCTCCATGGCCGCGTGCAGGGCGGATTCGCAGAGGGCCCAGGCCGAGGCCCGGCCCAGGTGGCGGACCTTCTGGGAGCGGTCGGGATCGTAGAGGCCGAGGATGGCCGCCTGGGCGAACACGTCGGTCGCCCCCAGGCTGCCCGGATGCTCGGGGTTGCCCTCGAGCTTGGTCGGCCGCCCCTCGTGGGTCTTGGCCAGCAGGCCCAGGGCGTAGCCGTCGAGCGGCATGGAGGTGGCATAGAACAGCGGCCGCCCCGGCACCAGCTCCTCGGGCGGGGCCTTGACGTAGGGCACGATGTATTCGGTGGGCTGGCGGGTGCAGGCGGTGAGCCCGGCCATGCCCAGCGAGGCCCCCATGAGCTTGAGGAAATCGCGGCGCTGCACGGGATCCCAGCCGATGGCCTGACGGGGATAGTCCGACTCCAGCAGCTCGCCGAACCGCTCGTCCTGGCTCAGATCGTCGAGGCTGCGCCAGAATTCGGGGCCCTCGGCCTCGGCCAGGCGCTTGCGCATGGCCTCGAGCTCGGCTTCCGGCTTCTGGAACCGGCGGAGATCCGGGTTGGGGGTCAGCGGTGGCATAGGTAGCAGTCGGTCATCCGGTGGTTGGCCTTGTCGATCCCATACTCCTCGACGAGCTGCTGCCCCAGCTCGCGCTGGTTGGCCGGGGGCTGGTAGTCCATGTTGAACACCTGGTCGCGGGGCCGGATAAAGTCCTCGGGGCTCCGGTGGCACTCCAGGCACCACTTCATGAACAGCGGATGCTCCTTCCACATCAGCGGCATCTCGTTGACCTGCCCGTGGCAGGTGGCGCAGCCGATGCCCGCGTTCACATGGGCGCTGTGGTTGAAGTACACGAAGTCCGGCAGGTCATGCACGCGCACCCACTTGAGGGGCCGTCCGGTCTCCCAGCTCTCGTGGAGGGGGGCCAGGATGGGGGCGTCGGTGAACAGCACCTTGTGGCAGTTCATGCAGGTCTGGGTGGGGGGGATGCCCGCGAAGGCGCCGGTCTCGACCGTGGTGTGGCAGTACCGGCAGTCGATGCCCATGTTGGTGTGGTGCTTGTGGCTGAAGGGGATCGGCTGGGCCCGCGGCTCCCGGGTGTAGCGCACGTAGGGCGACTTGTGGAGCACGTCCAGAAATCCCAGGCCGCCGGCGGCGGCCAGCCCCAGACACACGATGCTGGCCCGCGCCAGCGTATTTGCGTACGGCTTGAATACTTGTGCCACGAGTCGAGTCCTGCCTTCCGCCCCGGTTCCCGCCCCGTCATTCGGGAGCGATCTGCCCCCCTGCTCGGTCGCGGACGTTGAAAAATGATCCGTGGACTATAGAAACCCGGCCCCCGCTTGGCAACCGGGGAAACGCAAAAAAATGCACGGATTGTGCGGATATTTCGGACAGCCTTTGAAGGATTCAGCCGCTTCGGACCCCTCTACAGGCCGAACTCCTTCTTGAGCGTCCGAAGGTCGGCTTCCAGTGCCTCCCTCATCTTGCGCGTGTAGATCCGCTGGATTCGGCCCTCGTTCTGCATGGCCACCAGCTTCCGGAGATCCCCCAGTCGGTCCTTCCAGGTGATGCCGTCGGTGACGAGGAGAAAGGTGGTGTCGGACCGCTTCTCTTCGACGATCCGGGCAATGTCGCCGAGGACGTCCGTCTGCTTGCTGCCCGTCGCCCCGTATGCCTTGGCCTCGATAAGGACGCACGGATCCTTCCGGTTCGGGATGGCGAAGTCCGCCTTCTCCGTGCTTCGCCTCTTCGCCCCCTGGAACCGGCATCGGACATCGTAGGCGCCGTCGCCGAACACAGGCCGGAGAACGGCTTCGACGAAATCCTCCAGAGAACGCCCGCGCTGCTGCCCCTTGATGGCGCTGCCGCGCCCGCCCTTGAGCCGCTCGACCAGGAGGTCGCTCCAGTGAAGCGGAGAGTTGACCGCGCTTCCCATCGCCCGGGCGACCCCCAGATCCATCAGGGCGTCCACGAACGTATCGGGATCCTTCCTGAACCGCGTGACTCCGATTCCGCCCCCGCCCAGGCGGTCCCGGAGGATTCGGGTCGCCTCGTCCTTCGACTTATCGAGAAACAGCCGGACCACGGTCAGCCCGACCTCGAAATCCTCCTCCAGCAGCCTACGAACGTCCTTACGGACATACGTCGCCTTGGTAGGGATGCCTTTCAGGCACGCGATCACCCGCTCCGCGTGGTCGTCCAGCCAGGTCGCCTCCACGGGAAGCAGCGCCGCCTCGATCTCCTGGATCGTCTGGCGGTATCGCCTCATGAGAGACCCACGACGAGGTACTCCTGGACCTGGTTGCGCCGCACCGCCCCGTGAGTTCCGAAATGGTAGCGATGGGGCTTGGCGACCACCTCCACGCGCCGTTTGACCGCCTTCATCGCCTTCACCAGCCACTCCAGATCCGGATAGGCGTTGGAGGAGTACGACAGCACGATGGTCGCGTCGGCGAAGTGGCGGAAGAGCCTTCGGAAGGCATCGTCAGCCGTGCGACGATAGGAGAACGGGGTGAACGGCTTCTCGATCTTCCGGACTTTGGAGTCCGGCAGAATGCGAACCCCTTCCCAGTAACAGGCGAGCCCCTCGAGGAAGTGGTAGCGCTTCACGTAGCAGTTGTCGTCGGATCTCGGCACGTAAGGTGGATCCAGATAGACCAGATCCGTGTCGCCCGGAGCGGCGAAGACGTCGCCGTGCCGCGACCGGTTGCGGCGTCCGTTGTCGAACACCGCGCGGTTGTACTCCCGGACCTGCTCGACGAAATGCTCCCGCAGGCTTAGCTGCAAGTCCCGCCGACCGTCCTTGTACTTCTCAAGGTCGCCCCCCACCGTGAACACACCCCGAGGCTGACGTTTGATGCAGCTCCGGAGCAGGGCCGAGAGGGCGAGGGCCTGCTTGGCCGGGTCCGAAAGGCCGCGGATGCCCTCCCAGGCATCGTCGAGGAACTTCAGTTCCGCCGGGGTGTAGAAGACGTCCCGGAAGGTCCGTTCGATGAACCGTCGCCGGGCGGGGGCCCGCGAGGCAAGGACCGCATCCACATCGTCGGCACCGAGGCGCGTGTCCCCGTTCTCGACCAGGGCCCGGGTCAGAACCCCCGGAAAGCGGAGGAAGTCGTTGGCGACCACCTCCTTGCCCATGGCCTTCAGGAGATACGATACCGTTCCGGACCCCGAAAACCCATCCACGGCCCGGTCGAACTCCAGATCGGTCAGCACGCCGTGAATCCACTCCAGCAGGCGGTGTTTGCTGCCCATGTAGCGGAACCGGGGATAGCGGTGGGCCTGGACGGGGAACGGCTCGACCAGCCGCAGGAGTCCTGATCCGAGGCCAGGGGTTCCAGGGGTGGCGGTTTCCGGAAGGCTCATGCTCGCAGGGTATCGGAGACGGTCGCGGCGGTCGAGCCTTCCCGATGCTCCGGCGGGATCCGGTCCTTGCCTCCAGGCGCCCGCATCGCGCCCGTGCGGCTAAGGGAAGATCCCATGGTGCTCGTAACTTCCGGCCACGATCTCGATCGCGGTGAGGAAGGCGGCGGTGCGGAGATCGGGCAGAGCCCGCTCCTTCCAGCAGGCGTGGATCCGGTCGTAGGCCCGGGTCATGGTGTCGTCGAGCGCCGCCATGACCAGCGCCTCCTCGCCCGGGCCCCGGACCAGCCGCTGCCGGGTCTCCGGGGGAATGCCGGCCCCGGTCAGAGCCTCGATCTGCTGCAGGAGATCCTGCTTCATGGTGGCCTCGTGGCGGGAGAACATGCGGTCGAAGCTCACCCCGGCCCGGTTCTTGATCCATTCGAAGTACGATACGGTCACCCCGCCCGCGTTCAGGAACACATCGGGGATCATCAGCACCCCCCGGTCGCGGAGGATGGCGTCGGCCTCGGCATCCACCGGCCCGTTGGCAGCCTCGGCCACGATCCGGGCCCGGATGCGGTCCGCGTTGGCGGCGGTGATCTGGTTCTCCAGCGCGGCCGGGACCAGGATGTCGCACGGGGCCTCCAGAATCGCCGCCGAAGGCGTCACCGTCTCCGCGCCCGGGAACCCGAGGATCGATCCCGTCTCGCGGCGGTGGGCGGCCACCGCCTCCACGTCCAGACCGTCGGGATGGTGGATGGCCCCCTCCATCTCGGCGATGCCCACGATCACCGCGCCGCCGTCGGTCTGGAGATAGCGGGCGGCATGGTAGCCCACATTGCCCAGCCCCTGGACGATCACCCGCTTGCCCCGGATGCCGGGGGCCAGGCCGAGCGCCTTCATGTCCTCGGTCCGGTCCAGACAGGCCCGGATGCCGAAGTACACGCCGAGCCCGGTGGCCTGCCGCCGCCCGGGAATGCCCTGCATGGAGATGGGCTTGCCGGTGACGCAGGCGTACACGTTGGGCGAGTTCATGTTGAGGTTCTTGTAGGTGTCCACGATCCAGCCCATCTCGCGTTCGCCGGTGCCGTAGTCGGGGGCGGGCACGTCGATGTCCGGCCCGATGAAGTTCTTGCGGATCAGCTCGGCGGTGTAGCGCCGGGTCACCCGCTCGCGGAATCCCTCCGAGGCCTTCCGGGGGTCGAACCGCACCCCGCCCTTGGCCCCTCCGAAGGGCACGTTCACGATGGCGCACTTGTAGGTCATCAGCGCGGCCAGGGCGATGGTCTCGTCCAGGTCCACGTCCGGGCTGTAGCGGATGCCCCCCTTGGTGGGCAGGCGATGATGGCTGTGCTCGGCCCGGTAGCCTTCGACCACCACCACCTCCCCGTCGTCCCCCCGGACCGGGAACTGCATCCGATAGATGGAGTTGCAGGACTTGACCTGGGCCAGCATCCCGGGCCGGACGCGGGCGTAGGCGGCCGCCTGGTCGAAGTAGCGGTCCACGCTGGTGTGAAAACTGCGGCCGGACATGCCGACATCTTACCCGAGCCCCCCGGATGCGCCAGCCTCGATTCAGAGCCGATGCGGGATACGCGATGCGCGATGCGCGATGCGGGGTGCCTTCCAGTACCTCGCTGTCTGTGACAGCGAGGACGCATGTCCGGTGCGTGGCTGGAGGAAGGTTGGACCATGGCTTCGCTTCCGCCCAGACAGGCACGTTCCATGCGCGGTCCGTCCCGCAGGGCGGGAACAGCGGACTACTGGGTCCGCGCCCATTCGGTCGTATGCTTTTGCGGACCAACGGCTTGTCCACGGAACCGCCGGATGGTGTCACATAACAGTGCAGGTCGCTGTCCCGGTGGGCCAGCCGGAGGGGAGCCATGAGACCGCGCCATGGAACGAGCCGCCGACGTAAGTCCGGCTTGCAGCCGGACTCCAGCGCCGGGGGATCCGGCTACAAGCCGGACCTACGACAGAGCGGTGTCTCGGAGCAGTCACCGTGGCCGAGGTCGAGCGCATCCGGCGCCCGCCCGCCCGCGCGTTCCGGCCTTTTCTCACAGCCCCAAGCCCCGTATGGTCGGGCCTATGCGAGCCATTCTGCGTCAACTTGTCCGCTACGCCGCCGCCGCCGGGCTGATCCTGGCGGTGTTTCTGGGCGCGGGGCGGATGCTGCGGCCGGACGTGCGGCGGCCGCCCGAGCCCGTCGACCCCGAGGAGGTGGCCCGGGTGACCGCCCGGCGCGACGTGTCGCTGAACCGGGAGGCCCCGCCCACCGCCTGGCGCGAGGTGGACTACGCGGAGGGCGAGGCGGCGACCTGGTGGCCCCAGGGCGAGCCCTCCATGCTGGCCGACCTCGTGCGCGACGGCCGGCTGCCCCCGGTGGCCGAGCGCGTGGGGCCGGAGCCGCTGGTGCTCGAAGGCCCCGAGGGCGTGGGGCGTCATGGCGGCACCTGGTTCCGCATCGCCAGCTCCGAGGGCGACGTGGGCATCGTGGGCTGGCGCATCGGGGGGGCGCGGCTGGTGATGTGGTCCACCGAGGGCTATCCCATCGTGCCCTGGGTGGCCCGGGGCTGGGAAGCCTCGGAGGACCGGCGCGAGTGGACGTTCTTCCTCCGCCGGGGCATGCGCTGGAGCGACGGCCATCCTTTCACCGCCGGCGACATCCTGTTCTGGTGGGTCGAGGACGTGAACCGTCTCGGCACCCCGCCGGCCTGGATGCGCGGCGGCGATATCGAGAGGGTGGACGACCACACCATCCGCTTCGTGTTCGAGGAGCCCATGCCGCTGCTGCTCACCCATCTGGCCGGCACCCACGACTTCGCCATCCCCGAGCACTACTTCCGGCCCTACCACCCCGAGCTGGGCGACCCCGAGCTGCTGGCCCGGACCCGCGAGGCCCTGCGCCTGGCCAGTGACCGCGCGGTGTACGGGCGCATGCGGTCGCTGTTCAATCCCGAGGCCCCCCGCCTCTGGCCCTGGATCTACCGCGCCCACACCGGCACCCCGCCCTACACCTTCGTCCGCAACCCCTACTTCTTCGCGGTGGATACCGAAGGCAACCAGCTTCCGTATCTGGACCGGGTCCAGAAGGAGGTCCGGCCCCAGAACCTCATCGGCATCTCCGCCGCCCAGGGCCAGGTCACCTTCCAGCTCCGCCACCTCCGGTTCGAGGACTACACCCTGCTCATGGACGGCCGCGACGACGGGCACTACGAGGTGCTCCACTGGTACCAGGCCACCCGGTCGCCCCTCACCGTGTTCCCCAACCTCAACCGGCGCATCGACCCCGCCC
>PXDE01000411.1 GCA_003566475.1 PVC group bacterium
CCCGGCTTGGCCAATGCCCTTTCTTCGGTCACATAGTCCGGAAGGCCGTCCAGGAGCATGGTGGCCAGGTCCGCCGGCCCTGGAGCCGGTTCGTGGCATACCGGTTCGTCCCTTGCCGCATGGCCCGGAATCCCGGGAACCTGGACCTGACGTCAGCCTTGGCGTGGTCGAACCGGAGCCCATGCTTCTCCCCCCAGGCCCGTACCGCCTCCCGGCGTCTGCGCTCCCACCAGATCCCAAGCCCGATCACCGCCGCAACGAGGCCGATAATGCCGATGATGAGAAGCGGTTCCATGAGGAGAGCGTAACCGATTCGTGCGGTGCAGAGGAAGCAGGAGCTGGAGAAGGAGCAGGGCTTTCATCGAGTTCGAGGTTCGATGTTGGACGTTCGATGTTCGATGTTCCCCGCGCCCCTGTCTCAGCCCTGCTCCGGCTGAACCCCGCCGCGGCGGGGTCCAGCGGCGGCGACTGCTCTGAGACACCATCCCGCGCCATGCCATTCAAATGCTTGATAACGAGCTTCTTGCATGGATTCTGGCGATCCTTGACCGGACCCCGCCTCCGGCGTGCCGCGCCGTAGTCAGGCGAAGGCGGGCGGAAGCCAAAGCGGGGTCGCCGTCCCGCAGACGGGACTCTGCCCCCGCAGTCCATGGGGGTGGCGCCCGGCCGACGGGCCTCCGGTCCTGGACTGCGGTGGCATGGGTCCACCAAGGCCTGGCGTTCACCCCCTACCCTCCAAGCCCACCCGTCCGCATCGTCTCCTCATCCCGTGCGACACCGCCTTGGCTCGCCATGGACTAGGCCTCTGGCCCCGCCCCAGACCCGAGATCCACTGCTCAGAGATGTCAAAGCACGCCTTCTCCCACCAACCATCGCTCGTCAACAGGATGACCCCGAGGTGGCACGGCGCTTCCAGCCCGTGCCCGAGCGAGGCAGGATCCCGGATCGACCATGGTCGGCGTACGCACGGTTCATGGACGGATCGGATCCCAACCTCGCTCGGCTCCGGGCAAGATGCCCGGGCCACGGGGCCCCGCCTGGCGGCGGCTCCACTTCGTCAATCGTAATTCGTCAGCTTGCCCTACGCAGCTCCGCTGCGGAGCGTAGTAGGGTCAATCCGCGGTTTCCCCGCGCCCCCGTCCGAGCCGCGAGAATCGATAGCGATAGCGAACGGCGACCGGACAGGCGCTCCCCCAATGAAACCAATCCCCAATCTCCAATGAAACGGCCGCGCACCGCCACGTGTCTCACCCCTTATCCGGCTGAACCCCGCCGCCAAGCGGCGGGGTTCAGCGGCCGTCACTTACCACTGACCTCCGACCACTGACTACCGATCACTGATCACTGATCACACCCCACCTCCCCCCTCAGCTCCCTCAGTTCCCGTTCATATCCCCCGGACAGGATGGGGAACCGGCACCAGGTCTTGGGATCGAGGTTGGCGTCGTCGAGATGGAAGGACGGCGCGTAGCGTTCGCGCTTCCACTGATTGCGCGACCAGAGGGTGAAGAACCGCTCCACCCAGCGCAGGCGGTCGGCGGACGGATCGCCCGGGTACTCGTGGGCCAGCCGCTGGAACACCTCGCGCGGGCTGAGCTTGTCGCGGATGGCCGCCCGCTCGATGAAGTCGAGCACAGGATAGGGCATCAGATCCGCCTCGTCGGTCTGGCCCGATCCCGGGGGCCGAAGCTCGGCGGTGGGGGCCTGGGCGGTGACCGCCTCCAGAGCGGGCACCGGACCCAGCCCGAGCGGCCCGGTGTCGCGCAGCCAGGCCAGCCACTGTCGGAGGAAATGCTTGTCGATGCCGGCGATGGGCGACAGGCCGCCAGCCGTGTCGCCGTCCATGGTGGCGTAGCCCACCGCCGCCTCGGACCGGTTGCTGGTGGAGAGAAGCAGGGCCTGCCGCAGGTTGGCCAGCATCCAGACCGCCGGCACCCGGACCCGGGCCTGCACGTTCTGCAGGGCCAGGTCATCGGTCTCCCAGGCCAGCGGCCGGCCCAGCACGTCCTGCACCGCCTTCTCATAGGCCTCGCGCATGGGGTCCACATCGAGATGGACGAACTCCGCGCCCAACGCCGCCGCGACCTCCCGTGCCGCCTCGCGGGTGGTTTCGGAGCTGTTGCGGGTCGACTGATAGGCGCACAGAAGCAGCCGCCGTACCCATGCCTCCGCGCGGGCGGGCGCGACCGCCGGATCGGCGCCCAGACGGGCGGCCAGACGGTCCGGGCCGAGCTGCTCCATCCCCAGCCGCACCATGATCGCGCACAGGCAGGCGACCGCCGACGAGTCGGCCCCGCCGCTCAGGGAAACCACGAACCCCCGCGAGCGGCTCTTTCGCAGATAGTCGAACAGCCCCAGGGCCACCGCCCGGGTGAACTCCTCCTGCTTCAGGTCCGGGCTCCGCTCCCAGCCGGTCGGCCCGGCCTCGGGCGACGGCGCCCCGCTGGTCTCCGGCCAGTCGAAGTCCACCGAAACCACCGAGGCGTCCTCCGGGGGCACCGCCTCCGCGAACATGCGCGACTGGAGCAGACGGGTGGCGTCGAGATCCACCGTGGCCGTGACCACCTGGACCTCCTCGAAGCGGAGGCGCTCGCCACAGCCCACCAGCTTGCCCCCGGAGGCGATCATGCCCCCGCCGTCGAAGATGGCCCGGCCCGCCTCGTTGCCCAGCAGGTTGGTGTACAGGTAGGTCACCCCGAAGGCCCGCGCCCCCTCCCGCACGAACCGCTCCCGGATGGCGTGCTTGCCAAACGCGAAGTGGGAGGCGCTGGGATTGAGGACGATGTCCGCGCCGCGGGCGGCCAGGCCCGCCCCCGTGCGCTGGGCCACCCAGGCGTCGCGGCAGATCTCGAAGCCGATCCGCACCCCTCCGCAGTCGAACACCAGGTCGCCCAAGGGCCAGGCCTGGCCGTCGCGAACCAGCCGCTCCACCCGCCCCGGCGGCCAGGGCCGGAACCAGCGGGGCTCGTAATGGATGCCTTCGTTGGCCAGGTGCTGTTTACCCACCACCCCCACCAGCACCCCATCCACCGCCAGTGCGGCCGCGTTGTAGAGCTGGTTGCGGAAGGTCACCGGCAAACCGAAGCAGGCGATCATCCCCCGGGTGTCCGGAAGCAGTTCCTCCAGCATGGCCCAGGCCCGCTCGCGGACCTCGCCGCTGAAGAACGCGTCCTCGCAGCCGTAGCCGGTCAGGCCAAGTTCAGGCAGGCACACGACCGAGGCCCCGGCCGCCCGAGCCTGGTTCAGGCCCTCGCGGGTCCGGGCCAGATTGCCGCCCCAGTCCAGCGGGGTCTGGTTGAGCGCCACGGTGGCGACGCGGATCAGATGCACGAAACCGGCTCCTTCCGCCAGGGCGGGTGCTCGGGCAGGCGTTCCCGGAACGCCCGCTCCAATTCCTCCTCAAAGGGCCCAGCGTAGGCCTCGGCCTGAAACCGGTCGTGGGCCTCATCGAGGAACCGCCGCCAGGAATCGGCCTCCTCCCCGGGCAGGATTGGGTAGAACAGGGCGCCGACCGACCGGGCCGCCTCAAGGTCGCCCAAGGCATCGCCAACCATCAAGGTCCGCCCCGGGCCATAGCCACCCGCGGAAGCCCGACGCAGGTGCTCCGTCTTGGTGCCCGACTCCTGACCGGCGATCCGCGTGGCCAGATGGAACAGTCCGTGGGCCTTCCATTCGCGGATCAGCGCCTCCTCGGGCGTCTGGGATACGACGACCAGATCGGAGGAGCTGGCGATCCGTTCCAGAGCCTCCCGGGCATGGGGGAATGGAGGCATCGAATCCCCCAGGGCCGCCACCGCCTCGTTCACGCGGCGGCTCCACTCCGCCACCTGTCCGAGTTCCCGGGAACCGGTGCGATCCGCGGTCTTGGCCACCATCTCATGGCTCACCGACCGGCCCGTACCCAGCATTGCCCTCAACTCTCTCAGATCAGGAATGCCCGCCCCTGCCATCTCCAGCCTTTCCCGCAGCAGATCGAACGTCCGGACCAGCGCCGCGAACCGGTTGGAGCCCCGTGAGGTCGAATAGAGGTTCACAAACTCCGCCGTTTCCCGCACCACCGACTCCAACGCCCCCCATCCAAACACCTCGACCAGCAGCGGATGAAAGCACCGCTTCTGCTTGGTCTCCATGGTGTCGAACACACACCCGTCCGAATCCACCCCCACCAGCGTCGGATGGCGGGCCGGAAGCCGGGAGAGGTCGGACTGGGAGTGGACGCCCATGGGAAGATATCCTGGGAAGCGCGGGGTGCGGTGAGAAAGGGCACAGTAAACCGCCAACCCGGACCTGCGGCAAGCGCCTTGACCCGGAGACGGGCTGGGGTGGCGGCCGGGCCTCGCCTGGCCTCAGCCGATCGGAATCTGGAACGCCTCCACCGGCCGTCCGCCGATCAGGTGCTCCTCGATGATTCGGTCCAGCACCTCCGGAGTGCAGCCGTGATACCAGACCCCTTCGGGGTAGACCACCGCGATGGGCCCGCCCATGCAGAACCGCAGGCAGTTGGCCTTGGTGCGGGCCACCCCGCCCGCTCCGGTCAGTCCTCGTTCATCCAGACGCCGCTTCAGATGCTCCCAGGCCGCCTGCCCCCCGCCCCCTGCGCAGCAGTCTTCCACCGTCTCGTTCACGCAGATGAAGATATGCCTCCGTACCCCGGCCAGCCCCAGTTCGCCCGCCGTCCGCCCAAGCCTCAACTTCATATCCATAAAAGGGGACACTCCTTGTATAACACCAACCAATAGTCATTTACACATAAATTCTGTACCTGGTCGTCCCCGCGTCTTTTTCGGGCGGCCGTGAACCTGGTGGAACCCGGCGAGAAATTCGGGTGACCCGATGGCCGTCTTCCCCATGGCCAACCGCATGGCTTCATCCGATTCCCCAGAACCGAGAGCCCTCCGATACTCCCTGCGATGCTCCGCCGTGATCTCGGATGGGAAAAGGTGCGTGTTCTCCCGGGTCAGGCCGTCCTTCCGCCCCATCACATAGAATCCGGCGCTCGACCAAGGGAAATCCCATGCGAATTCAGCCAGCCCGGCCCGCACGGGATTGCGTTCGATGTAGAGCCCACAGTCCCGAAGATAACGGCCCATCTCCACCGGCTTGCTTCCGAACCTTCCCTGCCAGAACTTGCCGGTGGTGGCATGACGGGCATGATGGTACTGAGCATAGCGCTGCTGCATGGAGGAAACCATGCTCATCACGGCGTTGAATCCGCCTTCGGCCAGGAGGTGGTAATGATTGGGCATCCATACCCAATGGCACACCCTCACCCCTCGTGATTCGCTAAGCTCCATGGCGATCCGCAGCAGTTTCGCACGGTCACCCCCATCGACGAAAATCGCTGACCGGTTCAATCCCCGGTTGTAGAGGTGGTAGCAGACAGCGACTTGAGCACGACGGGCGGAGCGTGGCACTTAGACCCTCCAAGGGTACATAATTTCAGTATAAATAACTATGGGCAAGCTTGATGCAAGGAGTGTCCCCTTTTTCGAGGGCCGTCGAGAGGGCGGATGCACAGATGGAGGCTAGACGCCGGAGAAGGCGGAGAAGCCGCCGTCCACGGGGACGATGATGCCGGAGACGAACCTGGCCGCCGGGGAGACTAGCCAGACCAGGGTGCCCAGCAGATCCTCGGTCTCGCCGAAGCGGCCCATGGGGGTGTGGTCCACGATCTGCTTTCCTCGGGCGGTGAGGCCGCCCTTCTCGTCCCGAAGCAGGAACTTGTTCTGAGCCGTCTCGAAGAACCCGGGGGCGATGGCGTTCACCCGGATCCCGGTGGAGACGTTCTGAGCCAGATGCACAGCCAGCCACTGGGTGAAGTTGTTGATGGCCGCCTTGGCCGCCGAGTAGCCGAGAATCCGGGTGAGCGGGCGGAACGAGTTCATGGAGGAGATGTTGATGATGCACCCCTCCCCCCGCTCCCCCATCCGCTTCCCGAACACCTGGGAGGGAAGCACCGTCCCCACCAGGTTGAGGTCAATCACGAACCGCAGGGCGTCGGCCGGAATGTCGAAGAACGGCAGTTCCGGGGAGGTGGTGGCCTCCTTCTTGTTGCCGCCCGCTCCGTTGACCAGGATGTCCACCGGCCCCAGCTCGGCCTCGACCTTGGCCGCCGCCGCCTCGAGGCTGGCCCGGTCTAGAACATTGGCGGCCACGGCCAGCGCCTGCCCCCCCTTCTCCCGGATCCCGGAGGCGACCCGTTCGGCCGCTTCCTCGGACAGGTCGAGCACGGCGACCTTCACCCCCCGGGAGGCAAGCTCCTGGGCCATGGCGCCGATCAGCACGCCGCCCCCGCCGGTAAGCGCGGCCACGCGGCCGTTCAGCTCAAACAAGGTGTCGGTTGCCATCGGGTTCTCCGGGTTCGGGTGCGGGGACGGCTCAGACCACGTAGGTGGAGGCGGAGGTGGTGCCGCCGCGGCCGGTCCAGTTGGTGTGGAAGTACTGGCCCCGGGGCTTGTCCACCCGCTCGTAGGTGTGGGCGCCGAAATAGTCGCGCTGGGCCTGGAGCAGATTGGCGGGCAGCCGCTTGCTGCGATAGGAGTCGTAATAGGTCAGCGCCGTGCCCATGGCGGGGATGGGCACGCCCATCTCGAACGCGGAGATCACCACCTTGCGCCACGCCGTTTGGGCGGCGGCGACGGTTTTGTTGAAGTAGGGATCGAGCAGCAGGTTGGCCATCTCGGGATTGCGATCGTAGGCCTGCTTGATCTTGGACAGGAAGCGGGCGCGGATGATGCATCCTTCGCGCCACATCATGGCGATTTCGCCAAAGTTCAACTCCCACTTGTACTCCTGGGAGGCGGCGCGCATGAGCTGGAACCCTTGCGCGTAGGAGCAAATCTTGGAGGCGTACACGGCCTGCTGCAAGTTCTTGATGAAGGTCTTGCGGTTGCCTTTGAACGTTTTGCGCGGTCCCTTGATCTCCTTGCTGGCGGCGACGCGTTCCTCCTTGATGGCCGACAGGCAGCGCGCGAACACGGCCTCGGCGATTTGGGGGATGCCCACGCCCAGATCGAGCCCGGCCTGCGAGGTCCATTTTCCCGTGCCTTTCTGGCCGGCGGTGTCCAGAATGACATCCACCATCGGCTTGCCGGTCTCCTCGTCGGTCTTGGCCAGAATGTCGCGGGTGATCTCGATGAGGTAGGACTTGAGTTCGCCCTGGTCCCATTCGGCGAACACCTGGTGCATTTCCGCCGGGCTCATCTTCAGGCCCTGGGCCATGAGCTGGTAGGCTTCGCAGATCAGCTGCATGTCGCCATACTCGATGCCGTTATGGGTCATCTTGACAAAATGGCCGGCGCCATCGGAGCCGACCCAGTCGCAACAGGGCTGGCCGCCGCGGACCTTGGCGGCGATGGCCTGGAAGATCTCTTTGACATGGGGCCAGGCTTTGGGATTGCCGCCCGGCATGATGGCGGGGCCGCGCAGCGCGCCCTCTTCGCCGCCGGAGACGCCGGTGCCGATGTACAGGATGCCTTTTTCGGCCAGATCGCGCGTGCGCCGGATCGTGTCGGGATAATGGCTGTTGCCGCCATCGATGACGATGTCGCCCTTGGCGAGATAGGGCAGGACCTGTGCGATGAAGTCGTCGACCGGCTGGCCGGCCTTGACCATCAGCATCACCCGCCGCGGCCGCTTCAGACTGGCGGTCAGCGCCTCGATGCTTTCGCAGCCGATGATGTTTTTGCCTTTGGCGCGGCCTTCCACGAAGTTGCGCACCTTCTCGACCGTGCGGTTGTAGCAGGCCACAGTGAAGCCCTTGCTTTCCATATTCAAGATGAGGTTCTCGCCCATGACGGCCAGCCCGACCAATCCGATGTCCGCTTTCTTAGCCATAATCTGCTCTCCTTTTTCTTCTGTCCCCACACAATCGCGAAGACGCTCTCACAATCGCATCGTGAAATCAATGAAAAAACGCTGGCAAGCGCTTTCTGTTTTTTCTGTCTCCTGTCTCCTGTCTCCTGAATTACTGCTTTTTCTTTTGCGTTTCCCGCCGGCTTCCATTAGAGTTTCTGTTCTTTTCGGGCATGAAAGGGACGGGATGGCCATGGGCAAATTGCTGGACAAAGTGGATTCGCACGAGGATGTTGCCGCGCTCCCAGTGGCGGATCTGCC
>PXDE01000032.1 GCA_003566475.1 PVC group bacterium
AGCCTCGACTGGCAGGGCCTGGTCGCCCGCATGATGGCGGCGGCGGTCGAACTCGCCGACGAAACCGAGCCGGGATCGTGGGACCGTCCGCCGCCACCGTGACATGACCCGCCCCCCCCTCCGCAGACAGCCGCCAACCTGGACATCCCGGGTTTCCTCGCCCACTTCGCCCCAGCAACCGCAACGGGCCCAAAGCACCATGACAGACGCCAACCCAGAAGGGAGAGACAACATGACCGTCGCCAAGCCTATCAGCCCCCGGCCCTTGGAGGACGCGATTCGCCGGCATGCAGTCGCCGTCGGCGCCGTCATCATTCTTCTGGTCACGACCGCCACCGGGATTGCCGGAGAAGAAGCCTCCGCGACCCGCCAGCCCGCGGATTGGGGCCACCGGACGGCGTACAACTATGTCGCACCGATCCCCGAGCGCATCAGGCTGGCGGGAAGCGGCCATATCGTGCGCCCAATCTGGTCGTATGAGATTCACACCGGCATCAACAGCTCGAGCGCAGGACCCGCCAGAGAACTGTTGGCTCAGGGGTTGGAGCCCACATACGGCGAGACCGGCGCCGCCGTGGTCGTCGATGATGTGTACATCCTTTCCTGGTCATAAGCCACCGGCGACGTCATCGCGCGTCCGGAAAGCATCACCGACCGCTATCACCGCGGCGAGGAGAACTACGCGGCCCTCAAGGACACCTACTACCGCATTGACGCCAACTGGAACACCATTGCCATCCATGCTTCCACCGGAGAAAAGCTCTGGCAGGCCTCGCAGCCTTCGGCCTCCATCAACTTCCAGAGCAGCAAGCGCGGTCACAATGGCCTGGATCCGGTGGCGGGGAACGGCATCTATGTGACCATGTCTATTCTCGGACGTGTCTTCGCCTACGATATCGCCACGGGCGCGCTACGCTGGGAAACCCATGTGGGCGAGTGGCATGAACGGGCCGAAGCCTTCAAAGCCGAGGCCCTGGAGAAGCGTGATCTCCCCATTACCCATGATGGACCTTTCGGGAGCCTGCGCTCCGGAGCCGCCATGGTGAACGACAAGGTGATCGTCCCCGATCTGCGCGGCGGCCTTATCGCCCTCAACCTTGAGGATGGTTCGCGGATCTGGCACCTGGATGAGAACGTGATGAATCGCCAGGGCAATCCGCGCCTCTGGGAGCACGAGGGCAGATCCTACCTCATCACCCATACCATCCATACCCCCCACAACCGAGTGCACCTCATCGACCCCGAGGACGGCAGAATCCTCTGGAGGCATGAAACCGGCTATAACCCCGGAAAGCTTCTCATGGGCGAGGATATGGTTCTCCTGAATCCCTCAGGCGACCGCAGCGAATGGGCTCTCCTGGCCGCCTATCGCATTTCCCGCGATGGCCTTGAACGGCAGTGGCGCTTCCCTGAGGACGACCGGCATCGGGTGCCCACCTTTCTCGGGGGCAGCCGTTCGTGGGAACGAAAGGGTGTCATCGCCGACGGTTTTCTGTACATGGCCACCGGAATGCCCCAGGAGGAGCGCCGCACCGCGGTGTATGACCTCGCCACCGGCCAGGAGATCCACCGGGGGGACTACCGCATCCCCAACAACAATATCGGGGCGCCCTTCGTTTCCGGCGACAAGCTCTACTGGCACATCACCTCCACCGGGGCGCAGAATGCCGGTCTTTACATCTACCAGCGGAACGAGGACGGCACGATTCAGCTTCTCGATGACGTCCGCTACCGTTCTCTGGGCGTCACGATCACCACCGACTACCTGCATCCGACCGACAATCCGGTATCCGACGGGCGGATGTTTCTCCGCGGCTACACGTCCCTCGTGGCCATCGATCTGCGCGAGCCCCCGGTCCCGCCAGTCACGCTGGCGATGGAGAATGCCTGGTCCGGATTTGTACGCCCCCTTTCCGGCGTTCTGATCGCCGATGAGGAAGGGATCATCGAGGCCGGCAGGCTGGAAGTCCCTCGCCGCAGCGAGCTTGGCGTCCCGGGTACCACGGCCCGCCGCAATGATGTCTGGGGACGCATGGAGTTCCACGAGCCGCTGAGGGTCGGTACAGCCTGGGACACCAAGGCGACCGTGCACATGGAGATATTCTCCTGGCCCGCGCATATGGTCATGGAGGCGGCCCAAGGGAACCAATGGCGCGGCCAGTGGACCCGGACCTTTCCCGGCTGGGAGCAGCCCTTGAGGCTCAGGGGCCGGATCCATGAAAGCAGTCGGGGAGGCATCCGGGGCCGGGGCTGGCTCACGCCCTGGCTGGATGATCGCCCCATCTCGATCTTCAGTGCTCTTGAGGAGGGGCAGGAGCGGGTTATCCTGAACATGTTCGGATCGATGCCTCGGGAGGCAGGCGATCGACAGAATATGACGCTGGCTCTCGACCATGACGGCGAGAAGATCGTCAGCGCGGTGGCGGGTGGCTTCCGCTACAACCAGTCCTACCATGAAGTCGATCCTTCCGGACTGCAGGTGACGGCGGAGGGTATCACCGGAACCGCCAGGATCATCCTCAACGGGGATTCCTGGCTGCGCGATCCCGACTGGAGGAATGGCGGATCCCTGCTGGGCCGCCTCACTCTCGAGGTCACGTTCGGCGTGGCCGATGATGACGGCGTGCATCCGGTTTCCGGTGAATGGAGCCTGGAGTGGGGCCTTTCCGGAGAGCTTTCGGGCCGCATCCACGCGGTTCTCGGTCCTTAGAGACATGATCGCACCACCCCTGATGGGCGGTCGGCCTCCACGCCCCGGAGAGGATCCGAGATGAGAGCAAGCGCATCGGCACGAGGTGTTGAAGGGCACGGATGGTTGCGCGGGTCGGTCGCGGCGCTGGCCGGCCTGGCCGGGTTCCTTCTGCCGTGCCGGCCGGCGCGGGCGCTGATCAACCCCGACTTCACCCCGGCCGATCTGGTGCGGTCCTCGGACCGGATTCTCGTTCTGGAGGTCGCGGCCCCGGAGGAGGGCCGCATGACCGCCCGGGTGGTGCGGACGCTCAAGGGCGAGGCGCCGGACGACCCCACGTTCCGCCTGGACGCCACCCGGGGACAGATGCTGCGGCCGGACGAGGTGGTGGTCGCCTTCGCCGGCCGGGACCGGGTTCCGGCGGTGTATTTCGTCAACGCGGAGCCCGGCTGGGAGGAGCCGGACGGGGCCGTGCAGATCGACACGACCTGGTTCGCGGTCCGTGTGGGCGAGGATGGGACATGGATGCTGGATGGCGACCTGCTGGACGTGGAGGCGGTCTGGGCGGGAAGCGCCATCCAGCTTGAGCGGGCTGTGAGGATGACGCTGGAGGATCCCTCGGTCGACTTCCCGGTCGCCGCGAACATGCGCTGGGAGAGGATCGAATCGCTGGGGAGGCTCGAAGGCCAGGCCATGGGGATGCTGCGGGCTGACCTGGGGGATCCCATCGGACCTGTGGCTCTGGTGCTGTCCGTTGGCGGAGACCGCCTGGTTCAGATCGCGGGCGGGGGCCAGACGCCGGTGGATATCACCGGCCGGGCCGGATTGCGCACCGCCTCGCGACAGGCCGCCGTGGGAGATTTCACCGGGAACGGCCGCATGGACATCGCCTCCTGGGACGGCCGCGACGTGCTTCTGGCCGTCCAGGGCGACGACGCCACCTTCGCCACACGGCGGGTCGGCGTCGAACTCGCGGATTGCCGGTCGATGGCGGCGGTGGATGTCGGCGGCGACCGCAGCGGCCTGCTCCTCGGCCAGGGCGACGGGGCCCCGGTGCTGGTCGTCCCCTCGGGGGCCGGCGGCTTCGCCATCCGTCGGTGGCCGGCCCCGGCAGCCGACCTGGGGCCGGGCGGGGTCTGTCTGGCGGCCGACCTCGACGGCAACGGCCGCTGGGACGTGGTGCAGGCGTTCGCCCGGGGGCTGGTCCTCTACCGGGGCCGGGCCGAGCCGGGCACCTTCGACGACCCCGTGGCCGTGCCCATGCCGCTGGTCGAGAACCCAGGGTCCATTCTCGCGGCCGACTTCGACCTCGACGGCCGCCTCGACCTTGTCGTGGCCGGCGACGGGGGTATCGTCCTGCTCCGCCAGGAGGACGATCTGCGCTGGGTGGACGCCACGCAGATCACCGGGGAGCTGTGGCGCCACGCCAACGTCGGCGGCGAGCGCATCGTCGCCGTGGTCCCGGCCGACATCAACGCCGACGGACGGCCGGGGATGGCCCTTATGCTGCCCGGAGCCAACCCCCTGGTGTTCTTCAACCGCGGATTCGGTGTGTTCGGCCTGGCCATGGACCTGCTGCTGGCCGAAAGCGACCTCGACGGCGCCGCCAACCTGGCCCGGGGGCAGACCGCCGGCCTGATGGCCGACCTGACCGGCAATGGCGCCCAGGATCTGCTGACCGCAGACCCCGATCAGGGCCTCTGGCTGGCTCGGGGGCGGATGTCGGAGGAGGCGCCGGCGGGCCTGTGGCTGACGCTGTCCCTTCCCGCAGGGGCGCGCGGACCGCGCACGGTGACGGTCTCGGCGCGGGACCGGGTGGAGGGCATCCACGTGCTCCGCCCGGGCGTTCCGGCCGTGATCGGCTGCCGCCGCCGGGGGCCGGTTGACCTGACCTGGACCGAGCCCGACCATTCCCGGAGAACTCGGCGGATCGTGGTCATCCGCCCCGCCGACGCGGTTCTAGAGCCATAGGCCGGCCAATCGCCGACGATAATATGCCGACTGACGCCGAAATGTCCTACCCACAGGGAGCCAGCACCATGCCCAGCCAGAACGACCCGCGATTCCCGACCCGCCTGAAGAAAATGTGCCTGTCCGCCACGGCATGTCTCGTCCTCGCGGCAACCCCCGCCCGGGCGGAGCCGGGCCATTATTCCTTCGCGGTGTCCGAAGATGACGGCGGGGTCACCATAACCGGATACCGCGGGCCGGGCGGCGACATCGTCCTTCCCGCCGAACTGGACGGAAAGCCCGTCACCAGCATCGCGCGCCGGGCGTTCATGGACAATCGGAACATCACCAGCGTGAGGTTTCCGGACACCCTCACCTTTGTCGGCCGAGAGGCGTTCCGGGCATCCCAGGAACTCACCACTGTCTTCATCTCCAGGAGTGTCACGCACATCGCCCGGCCTGCGTTCAGCCGTTGCCCCAGGCTCATGAACATCCACGTGGCGGAGGACAATCCCGAGTTCAGCAGCATCGACGGCGTGCTGTTCAACAAGGACCAGACCGCGATCCGGCGCTATCCCCATGCGCGGGCGGGCGATTACATCATTCCCGACACCGTCACCATCATCATCGACGAAGCCTTCCGATTCGTCCCGAACCTGACCGGCGTCACCATCCCGGACGGCGTCACCTTCATCGGGAAACAGGCGTTCCGCGGCTGCGAAGGGCTCACCCGCATCACCCTGCCCAAGGAGCTCACCACTCTCACCCACCGGGCCTTCAAGGATTGCGTCAACCTCACGGGCATCACCATCCCCGACGGGGTCACCACCATCCAGCGCCGCACCTTCCGGGGTTGCGTGAATCTGGAGAGCGTCACGCTCCCCAGGCATCTCACCGTGATCGAGGGCCAGGCGTTCTACGGGTGCCGAAGCCTGACCCGCATCACCATCCCCGCCGGCGTCACCCGGCTCGGGTGCGGAAGAGAAGGTGAAGTGTTCATGGGTTGCGACAACCTCTCGAACATCGTGTTCCTTGGCGATGCGCCGACGGTAGTGCGAGAAGGGGCGTTCCCCGTCCAGGCGCCTCCCCGGCTTACGGTACACCATCCGGAGTCCGCAAAAGGCTGGCCGGAGGCCGGGGCTGAGTGGATGGGCCTGCCCACGGAGCGGTTCCCGGCTCCGGAGGCGGATTCCGAGGAGTGAGGCATATACCGGATCGGGACCGAATCTCGCTCGGCTCCGGGCTAGAAGCCCGGGCCACGGAGGAACCGGCCCACATCGCACATCCCACAGCCGACAACTTGTCCGACGTAGCGCTTGGGCGAAGTCGGATCGTGCCAGCCGTCTCACCCTTTTTCCGGCGGAACCCAGCGGTTCCGCGGCGGGCACTGACTTCTGACTACGGACCACTCCCCGCCCCCGCCGCCACCCGGGCCCGGTAGGCGGAGGGGGAGAGGCCGGTGAGACGGCGGAACACGGAGGCGAAGTACTGGCTGGAGGAGAAGCCGAGGCGGGCGGCGATGTCGGTCACCGGCATCTCCGGGTCGGCCAGCCACTCCCGGGCCCGGTGGATCCGGTGCTGGTTGAGATAGGCCAGTGGGGTCTCCCCGGTAGCCTCCCGGAACCAGGCGTTGAAGGTGGTCCGGCTGAGGCCGCAGCGGGCGGGAAGATCGGCCACGTGCAGGTCGGCGCCGGAGGAGGAGTGGATCAGGTCAAGGGCGGTCCGGATGGGCGGGGGCACCCGCCGCGAAGCGGCCCCGGAGCGCTCGGACAGGGCGCGGTCGAGCGGGGCCACGAACCCAAGCACCCTGGCCAGTCGGTCGAGCCCCGAGGAGGCCCCGTCCTGCAGGACCTCCACCAGATCATGCACGGCGGGAACCAGCCCGCCGGGAGCGGGGCGGGCCTCTGGCAACCCACCTTCCAGCGTGGCGAAGAACGCCATCACCTCGTCACGAACGGATGCCGGGAGACTGCCCGGCGTGAACCGGGCCGGCCGCAGCCCGATCCAGAAGTATTGTCCCGTATTGGGCCCTTCCTCCGACCGGATCTCGGTGCGGGGCGGAATCACGGTCAGATGCCCGGCCGACACCGCGACGCGACGGCCGTCCAGGGTCAGGTCGAGCTGACCCGTCTCCACCACCGCCACCTCGTGCAGGTTGAGCCGGTGGGGGGCGATGGGATTGAATCCCCGGACGTGGTGGGCGGCCACGAACGGCATCCAGTCCACCATGGTGCGGTTCCGGCCATACCACAGGGGCTCCTTGGTCTGGGAAATACGCATCGCTAAGGAATCAGGAGGCCTGTTTCCGTCCGAACCGGCTCTCCTCGCCGCGCAGGAGGCGCCGGATGTTGGACCGGTGGCGGAGGACGATGAGGGCGGCGAGGAGGGTGAACACGATGGCCAGGGCCGGCCGGGGGTCGCGGGGCAGGAGCCAGGCCACGGCGGCCACGGAGGCGGCGGCGAGCATGGAGGCCAGCGACACGTAGCGGAGGGTGAAGAACAGCACCACCCACGCCGCCACCCCGATCCCGGCGGCGGGCGGATGGAGGGCGAGCACCACCCCCGCCGAGGTGGCCACCCCCTTGCCCCCCTTGAACCGGAGATAGACCGGAAAGGAATGGCCCACGATGGCCGCGCCCCCGGCGGCCAGCCCCAGCCAGTCCGGCGGCGGGCCACCGCCCCCCCGGGCGGCCAGGACAGGAACCAGCACCACCGGCAGCAGCCCCTTCAGGAAGTCCAGGGCGAAGGTTAGGATGCCCCACGGTTTGCCCACCGAGCGCATCACGTTGGTGGCCCCGATGTTCCCGCTGCCCACGGTCCGGATGTCGATCCCCCGCGCCTTCCCCACCAGCAGCCCGCAGGGAATGGCCCCCAGCAGATAGGCTCCCACCAGTCCTCCGGTCCAGATCACGATGTCGCCCATGGCCCGCCTCCCGCGTTTTCTCCAGCCTACCCCATTCGATTGACGCGCCAAGCCTGAAGCCAGCGGCAGAAAGTGAGTGTTCAGGGTTCAGGGGTCAGTGGTCAGGGGTCTGGTCAGTCGTGGCCGCTTGTCCTGTGGGCCAGCCGGATGGGGGCAAAGAGACACCATGGCAGCACCCACCGCCCTGTAGCGGCCGCTCGACCGAGTCTGCGAGAGAGAGCGGCATCCGTGAGGGTGTCTCAGAGCAGGGGTCCGTGCAGGCCGCTGAACCGATAGATTCGGCCAGAGGCGGGGCGGTGTCCTGCGTGCTGGCCGCTGGACTCCTCGGACGTGCGGAACCTTCCGCGTGGAAGGGGATCCGCAGGGACGTAGCGCCCAATTCCGATTGGGCGTTTCTGGGGGCACAAGCCCGCGAGCGTGCGGAAACTCCCACTTGGAAGTGGGAGCTACAGGCGCAGGGCCCAGTTCCGACTGGGCGTCTTCCGTGGTCACAGCGCCCCAAGCCCGTGCTGACTCCCACTTGGAAGTGGGAGCTACGATGGCG